>JBAZWK010000051.1:0-5455 GCA_041660365.1 Candidatus Shapirobacteria bacterium
TTTGAGACATCTATTGCTTTTGAAAAAACGTTATAAGTAATACTCAACTTTGAAATAATTAACTTAGCATAGTTCATTGGAGATGAAGATAGTTCAGAGTCTGTAAAGTCAAGTGCTATGCCTGTAACATTTTCTAGGAGAACTATTTTAGGATTTATTATTGATACTACTTTTAAATAAGCTTTAAAAAGACGATTTCGAGGATCTTTAGGGTCTCTCCGACCAGCGGTGGAAAAACCTTGACAAGGGGGACCACCAACAATCATATCGATAGAAGTTGAAATAGTAGAAATTTGTTGTTTATATTTCTTTAAAATATTTTCAATAGAATTTGGCCTTTTAGGAAGCCAAGTCGGCCATATAAATGAGTTTCTAAGATCCCCGTCAAGAAAATTAAACTTAAATGTTTTAAATGCAAAATGATCATGTTCTACTGCGAAAACGCCCTTCCAGCCTGATTTAATTAAGCCAAGGCTTAGTCCACCACAACCGGAAAAAAGATCTATAAATGTTGGAGAAACATTCTGCTTTATTGACAATAGAGACTCCCCAAAAAAAAGTAATTTTATTATCATCGAAATAAATGAAATGTCAATGTAAAAATTGATAGACCTTTGAAAACGTTAATATACTAATATATTTCAATATATGACTTAAATATCATCTCGATTGTTAATCTTGCATGTTGAACATGCGGGAAGATAAATCCCACGGTCTTTGTAACAGAATTGGACGCTAGTATATGGAAAATCTTTTCGGACTACAAAGAGAATAGAGAGAATGAGACTTATCTGATTCTGTCTCTTTCATACACCATCCTTTGCAAGATAGCTATCCTACAGTAAGATAGTTAAAAAGAAAGAATCACTTTTCTAGTTGAAATGCAATTTCTATAAGTCGTTATAATAAAGCAACTTAAAACACATCTTCTTATGGAGAATGGGGGATTCGAACCCCCGACCTATAGATTGCGAACCTATCGCTCTACCAACTGAGCTAATTCCCCTTGTGCGAAAATGAATATACTACAGCCAATAAGCTTGATCAAGAGCTTGGTCGGGTCGGATTCTTTGTATTATTCTTCATAAATAGTGCAATAATTATATATATAAATATCCGCAAAAAAATTGACAAAAAAGGTCGATTGATGTAAGATGGTTTTGCCAAGGAGGCAATATGTACAGAAAATTATCCCTTATCGCAGTGCTCGTTCTGGTGACGGTCGCCGGCGTTTTCGCCGCTGACTTGACGATTTCGACCCAGGTAAACTTGAAGGCCGCTGATTACGCCAACAACTTCTTCTCATTCAAAGGATCTGTGGGCGCAAGCGATAAAGACCAGTATGTGCCCGTCGATGCTACGTCTGGCGCAAGCAAGCTTGAATCGACCGTCACGTTCAATCCCTACAGGACCGACGTGAAGGGCAAAAAGCTTCTTCCCGCAGGCCTGCGTGGCCTCTTCCTCTATGGAATCGCCGACTATGGCACTCTCACGGCCGATGGGCTCAATGTCTCGAAAGCCGCGGACGGCGTTATCACGATCCAGTCCGCCCACAGAGGCACGGCATACAAGATCGTCACGGATGCTTCCGGCAAGCTCGCTTTCCCCGGCGCCAGCTTCACCATGAGGGTGATCGGCACGACGGCGAATGTCATTCATCCCGATTTCTCGGCAACCGGCAAGACCTCCGACATCAACTGGGCGAAAGTCTGGGACGCTTCCGTCGTCGATGGCAAAGTGATAGGCACGACGACGACCAAGACCGGCAAGATCGGTCCTGATGCTCCAGCTTCCGAGCTTTTCGCATGGGAAGGCGCTCTTGTAGCCACTTTTGATGGAAGCCATCTGAAGCTTTCCGGTGAGCTCAACGCGGTCAACCGCTGATAAGCGCAGCCATGTAAGCGCTTTGAATTACCACGGGCGGCTTCCGGAAGGAAGCCGCCCGCTTTTTTTGCCGAAAATTTCATTTCATACTGCGGTCAAGACCTGAAGCGAAGTCAACTATTCCTCAGACTCGGTATTTTTTCGTGAGTCCAGCGAGAAAATTGCGCAGGAATTGATCACCGCAAGGGCGATAATTCGCATGATTTTTATTTCTGAACAGCGCGCTGATCTCGGCTCTGGATATATCGAAACCGGCCAGCTTCAGGATGGCGCCTACATCATCATCCCGCAGTTCAAGGGCGATGCGAAGGGCTTTGAGCACATCATTGTTGCCGGGATTTCCCGCCCATGGAGGCGTCGCGCCTGCCGCGGTTTCCTTTCGGCCACGCCTGCTCACGACTAGTCCCTGGAGAAAGGCGCCGAGGGTCGCCCCATCGCATTCCCTGAAGCCCTCATCCTCTTCCCTGAGAAAGAGCGGGCGCAGTTCCTCTACCGACAAAGGACGTTCGGCGAGGGCAAAGAGCTCTACCAGCTTGAGGTCGGTGATATTCAGGGCATAGCGAAGTCGGATCAGAATGTCATTGTTATGGCTCTTCATTTTTCCCTTGCGCAAGCATCTATCATCAAGATAGAAAATCGAAACCAGCACGAATACGGCGAAGACAAATTTTCTAGAATTCACAAAAAAGAGCTAGGTTAATTTAGTTGAATAACTCTTTTATGTCAATAAACATATATTTATAGCTTCCCCTCCTTAGATATAAATATCCTCTCGGGATGGAAAATTCGCTGTTAAGAAGTCCGAAAGTCGATGTATTATGAAGCCCCTTAAGGAATCGATGAATGACTAAACCCCGTCCGCTTTTTTACGATGCGTATCTCGCGATCCTGCGCGAGGAACTCGTGCCCGCGATGGGCTGCACCGAGCCTATCGCCGTGGCCTTCGCGGCCACGACGGCGAGAGATATCCTCGGCATGCGCCCGGAAAGCGCCGAGATACGCTGCAGCGCCAACATAGTCAAGAATGTCAAAGGCGTCACGGTTCCGAATACCGGGGGAATGCGCGGCATTATGGCGGCGGCGACGGCGGGAATAGTGGGCGGAAACGCGCAGGCTAAACTCGAAGTGCTCAAATCGGTTACGAGCGAAGATTTAGTCGAGGTAAAACGGCTGCTGGCGGCCGGATTCTGCAAGGCCACACTCGCCGAAGGTCTTGAAGGACTCTATATCGAGGCGATCGTGCGCGCGGGCGTTCAGAGCGCGGAAGTCATCATAAAGGACAGCCATACCGGGGTTTCGCGCATACGGAAGAACGGCGTAACTGTTTTCGAAGCCGAGGGGAAAAAAGGCGGCGACTTCGCGGCAATCGCGGTGGCGCGGCCGGGATATGACCTCCTGAACGTGCGGGATATTCTGGAATTTGCCAATACCGTCGAACTATCCGAAGTATCCCATCTTATCGACCGGCAGATATCCATGAATGAAGCGATATCCGATGAAGGCTTGAAAAACGATTACGGCGTCTCTGTGGGCAAGACTATCGTCGCCAGGGAAGGCGGCAATGTCCGATCGCGCGCCAGGGCAAGGGCGGCCGCGGGCAGCGACGCGCGGATGGGCGGCAGCGCTCTTCCCGTCGTTATCAATTCCGGCAGCGGGAATCAAGGCCTCACGGTCTCATTGCCCGTCATCGAGTACGCCAGGGAGCTGAAGGTTGATCATGACAAGCTCCTGAGGGCGCTCATCGTATCGAACCTTGTGGCGCTTGAGCAGAAAGAATACATCGGCAAACTCTCCGCGTATTGCGGCGCCGTCTCGGCCGCGGTGGGCAGCGGAGCAGGCATAACGTATCTCTGCGGCGGCGGTTACGACAAGATCGCCATGACGATCACCAACGCTATCGCGACGGCGGGCGGCATGCTCTGTGACGGCGCAAAGTCCTCCTGCGCGGCGAAAATCTCCACCGCACTGGAAGCAGCGATCACGGCGCACGAAATGAGCATGCAGGGGAAGTGCTTCTCCTCGGGCGAAGGACTTGTCGGCGTAGATGTCGAAAAAACAATCCGCAATATCGGAAACGTCGGGAAGGTCGGAATGCACGCCACCGATATCGAGATCATGAAGATCATGTTGGAGGAGTAATTTCCCCTGTCTTACCTCCCGGCCATCTCTACTGAATCAATAACCTCTTCCCTGGCTCCTCCGAGCCGGTTCCTCAGCCTTTCCAGCAGTTCTTCAACTTTCTGCACTTCGAACTGAAGGTTATCTTTGGCCTGTGGCTCGAAGTTGAACCTGAACCTTTCCGCTTGTCCATGGACAGGGCTCTTCGCATTCAATGTAGTCATCATGTACCTCTCGTGAATTTCCTGATGTCCTAAAGGCCGAACAGCACCGAAACACCTAATTTGCCATACGGATTGACGAAGGCATCGGCGATGGATGCGCGTGTGAACTGGACTTCGCTGATCCAGTTCAGTCCAAGAAGTACGGGACCCAGGACAACATCGCCAGTCACACGCAGATTCGCGCCGGTTCTGAATAACTGTGCCGCGTTGTTGCCGAATTCGAGGCCAAAGTTGGGGCCAATCCCGATGCCCGCGTGCACGGGACCAAGTTCAAGGCCGAGGCCGCCATCGAGGAGGATGTCGATATGGTGGGGCAGGTTGACGTCGCCGGGAGCGTAGAGTCCCATGGCGCTTCCCCAGAACGGACCCGCAATAAGCCGCGCTTCCCCTCCGAAAGCGAAGTCGGCCAGGTTGAGACCAGCCGTATCCATGGCAACCACGTCCGCGGGACGGATGAGGCTGGCGTAATAGATATTCGGACCAACATAGAAACCGAGCGCGAAGGCTCCGAAAGGCAGGATCATGCAAAGCAACAATGCGACTACGACTCTTTTCATGATTTTCTTCTCCTTAATTGAAGAAATTCGATTTTGGATGCCTTGCCGCCAGCCGGTGTTCCGGCCGACGGCAAGGTAATTCCGGCAGCGTTTTCCAATGAACCGCCGCCGGAAATTTTTACATAGAACAGAGAGTTTTCATCAAAGCGAAGGTTCGACGATGGTGTTGGCGTCGAGCGTGACCGCCGTCTGCGACATCAGCCTGCCATCCACGGTGGCTCCAGCCGCGAGCGAGATCGCGCCAGCCGACAAGATAGTACCTTCCATGTGCGATGTCGCCGCGAGGGCGACGGCACCGGCCACCTGCCAGAAAACGTTTTCAGGCAAGGCTCCGCCGGTCATGAGAACCTGTGCGGTAGCGGCCTGCGTGATGCCTCCGCCTATCTGGAAAATCCATACGTCGTTGGCGGCGCCATTGAGGGTTACATCGGTGGTAATCGTCATGCCTGTCGTCCAGTTGTAGAGTCCGGGCACGAGGGTCATGCCGCCAATCTCGCCGGTTCCCAGTTCGCTTTCGTCGGGGCTGGTCCGGCCGGCCGCATCGTCGTACGCCGCTAGTTTTGCAGCTATCGCCGCGGTCAGAGTCGTGGGGGTCGGCTCCGTATAATTGGCCGCATATACTTTTCCAGTGACCAGGCTGGATGTGGAGAAGGTATTGGTCGAATCCATTAT
>JBAZWK010000052.1:0-5304 GCA_041660365.1 Candidatus Shapirobacteria bacterium
TTTAGCTTATTTTTTGATAAAAAAAGAAAATTTAATTGAGGTAATAAGGCAGACTTTACCTTTTCGAGAGGCAGGATTATTGACTGGTATGGTATGGGGAGAAAAATCTGGGATGAGAGGGGAATTTTATGATCGATTAATTAATACCGGTTTGATCCATATAGTGGTGATAAGCGGGGCGAATTTAATGATGGTGGGAAAGAGCTTGATTGAAAATTTAGCAAAATTTATTGGCAGAAAAATGGCCATAATTGGGGGTGGGGGAATAGTTTTAATTTATGTTAATTTGGTAGGATGGCAAATTCCAATAGTTAGAGCTTTATTATTCTTAGGAATTTACTATGGAGCTCAAATATTAGGAAGAAAATTTAGAACAGGAAGAGCGTTGTTTTTGGTGGTATTAATAATGTTTTTAGCGGATTTTGAGGTGTACAAAGAGGTTAGTTTTTGGCTGTCAATATCGGCTTTTTTAGCGATGATTTTAAGTCAAGGCGGGGGGTCATTAAGAACAACACTTTGGGTAAATATTTTTATTCTGCCAATTTTATCGTTAGTTTTTGGACAGGTGAGTTTAATTAGTCCACTAACAAACATGGCAGTGCTATTTTTAGTAGAAATAATCAGCGTGGTGGGTTTTTGGGGCAGTATTTTGGGAACAATATGGCTATTTCTTGGGAAGATATTATTAGGAGCGAGCTACCCATTGTTGAGGTATCTAATTGAGGTGGTGGAATTTGGTGGGAGATGGCAATGGGCGACAATTAATTTTAAATTTAATTGGATGATGCTTTTAGGTTGGTATCTAATTTTAGGAGCTTATTGGTATGAAAAAAAGAAAATTTAAAATATATTTATTAGCTTTATATTTAATGATTTTGGGTATTTATTTGTCGATTCCGGATGGAAAAATGAGATTGATTTTCTGTGACGTGGGCCAAGGGGATGGCGTGATAATAATTAGGGGAAATTGGCAGATGTTGGTAGACACTGGGGCGGATAATGGCAAAATGGTGAAATGCTTGGATAAATACGTCCCATTTTGGGATAAAAAAATTGAAGGGGTAATGATCAGTCATTGGGATAAAGACCATTCTGGAGCATTGGAGAGCATTATAAAAAGTTATAAAATAGAAAATTTATTTGAATCATTACCAAGTGATGATGGTATTGAAAAAAGTATTAATACTTACAAGTTAAAGGCAGGAGAGACCATCAAATATGGGGAGATGAATTGGGAAATTTTATCACCTGGGGATGGTGCGGGCAGTAGTAATGAGAATTCTTTGGTGGCAGTTTTAAATTATGATAATAAAAAGTTTATGTTTACTGGAGATGCGGACATGGAAGCGGAGGGAAAGATGATGACTTGGTGGAATAGTCGAGTTGATGGTTTAAAGGTGGCTCATCATGGGGCGGATACGAGTAGTAGCTTAGAATGGTTGGAAGTAATTAGACCGGCGATAGCGGTGATAAGTGTGGGGAAAAATAATAGTTATGGGCACCCAAAACAGACGGTTTTGGATAATCTTAATTTAATTGGAACAAAAATTTTCAGAACAGACAAAGAAGGAGATATTATTTTAGGGTGGAAAAATTAACCTTTGGCTTTATAGCTTTTAGCCCAAGAAATAGTGTGGTGAAGGCTGGCTGATTTTATATGATCAGCCAATAATTCTTCACCATTTTGATTTGGATTTTGAGCTAGTGCTAAATTTAGTGTGTCTTCTTGTTTTTGGAGTTGTTCTAAATATCCAGAATCTATAACTATACTACCGCCTACGCCGAGGATAGTGCCTTTTTTAGTTTGGTGTTTTTCTAGCGCTATCTGGGTTTGTTGTTTAACTTGTTCAAGAATTTCATGAGCTATTTTTATAGCCTCCGGAGAGTTGTATTTAGTTGATTTTTCTTGAGAAATGTCGAAAATGTCTCGAATTGGTAGTTGTTTAAACGCAAAAGCGTAACTTATCATTTTATTATTTATTTCTGCTTTGGCAGCGGCTGCTAAAGCTTGTTCATTTTCTGCTTCCAGAATTTTTTGCTTGGCTATAGCCTCTTGAGCGGCGGTTTTATTGGTGATTGTTTGATCTTCAAATTGTTGATTGGCATTATTAATAGGTCCGATTAATTCATTGGCTAGATCGGGTCTACTTTCAGTAAAAGTTTTGAGACTTGAATCGAGGGCATTAGAGATTTGTTCTGGAACTCCACTATGTTTGATAGTAGCAATCGCATTACCAATAATTTCAAGAGATTTGACGCGATTTCCCTCCGAGATGTGATTATTATTAATGTCGGTTTCAGTTGATTGAAGTTCAACTAGAGTTGCTGCTATTAGAATGTCACTGATTCTGGTTTGGATATCAGGGTTGGTTGAAGAAAGTCCCACAAACCATTCACTTTGGCAAAGATTGGAAAGCTTTTTAAGACTTCTTAAGGCTTCTACTGGCAATTGAAAATTTTGATTCCAAATTACATTGAAATTTTGTTTTTGAGATTTTTCTAGAGAAAAGATGATATATCCAATGTCTTTATCAATTTGATTTTCCAGATGATAGTTTCTTTCGTGGACGCGCAATTCGTTTCCTTTACTTTTTTGTTCTTGATAATTATTAATTTCTCGACCAATGTTTGACAATTCATGAAAGGATTCGGTTCCTGATGGTGCCTGCCATAATTCGGCGCCTGGATATGCATAGGACTCAGGTTTACTAAATGCTTGTAGAATATTCCGTCCACGGGATCTTTCATTCCTAATGAGTTTAGGAATGAATTCGGTTATAAAGTTGGGGTTTTCTTGTGATTGAGTGTCAATCCAATTAACTATCGGTTTTACAATTTTTGGGAGATGAATAATGTCCTCTTGATTGTTCATAATTATAAGAGCAGCTTCAAAATCTCCTTGTTGAATGAACTTTTGAACAGCGAGTATGGCCATGGCCTCGTGCAAGGCATTTGCTCGATCTCTTTCAAGACTTTGATTGAACTGGGAATCAATTTCTGCGGCAGTAGCAGTGGCGGTATCTATTTTAGGTCTTTCATAGTTGCGCAAGACAGAGAAATTATGGTCGAAGTAATTGAGAGCATTTTTATCAATTAGGGTGGAATCATTTCGCCATTTTTTGATAAGTGCTTCGGTAGAGTCTGCTTCGTCAGATAGATTTTCATCAGGAGTGGCAAGAATAGCTAGACCTTGAGAGAGGACATCATTAAGTTGTTGCTGAGGGGATCTTTGAATATAAGCAATTTTTTCTGATAAAGTTGGCTCTTTGGTAGTTTCTGTTATTTTCGGGTTTATACTTATTGGTTCAGAATTTGGCTGTGCGTTCATAGTTATAACGTATCATAATTTAAATTAGTGTTCAAATTTTGAAAATATCAGTGGATGTTTATGTTAAAATCTGCTATGGATTTTAGGGTAATTGAAAGTAAGTGGCAAAAGTTTTGGGAAGAACATCCAGAGCTATACAGCTCTGAAAATCCTAAATCCAAAAATCTAAAGTCTAAAAAGAAGTATATTTTGGTGGAGTTTCCATATCCAAGTGGCAGTGGTTTACATGTGGGTCATGCTTTTTCTTTTACCGGCGGGGATGTTTACGCCAGATTTAAAAGAATGCAAGGCTATAACGTGATGTTTCCAATGGGTTGGGATGCGTTTGGGTTGCCAACTGAGAATTACGCAATAAAGATGAAGAGAAAACCTCAAGAGGTAACAAAGGAAAACACGGAGATGTTTAAAAAACAGATGAAGCGTTTAGCATATTCATTTGATTGGGAAAGGGAAATTAATACAACCGATCCTAACTATTATAAATGGACACAATGGATCTTTATACAACTTTTTAAAAAGGGTTTGGCATATAAGAAAGAAATGCCGATTAATTGGTGTCCCAGTTGTAAAATTGGTCTAGCCAATGAGGAAGTGGTGGATGGGAAATGCGAGCGATGCGGGACAGAAGTGGAGAGGAGAACTATCTCACAATGGGTAGTAAAAATTACAGAATACGCAGATAAATTGATAAGTGGACTAGAAAAAACAGATTTTATTGACAAGGTAAAACAGGCGCAGATTAATTGGATTGGAAAAACATCTGGGATAACGATTGATTATCCGATTGTTAATAGTGATAAGGTAATTTCTTGTTATAGTACTAGACCAGATACAAATTTCGGGGCTACTTTTGTGGTAATTGCTCCAGAACATGAAAGAGTGACTGAGTTAACGACTAGTGGAAATAAAGAGGCTGTTGAGAAATATATCGTAGAATCGAGAAAAAAATCGGAAATGGAAAGAACTGAATTACAAAAAGAAAAGACAGGAGTGTTTACTGGTAGTTACTGTATAAATAGATTAACTGGCAAGAAAATGCCAATTTGGGTAAGTGATTTTGTCGTATTAACAGCTGGAACTGGAGTGGTGGTGGGTGTGCCAGCACACGATCAAAGGGATTTTGATTTTGCTAAAAAACATAATATTGAAATTGTTCCAGTAATTGTGCCTAAAGATGGGAGTAAATGGAATTTTGATGAAAAGCCATATTTAGATATCGATGATGCTTTAGTAATAAATTCAGATTTTCTAAATGGAATGATGGTATTGGAAGTTAAAGAGAAAATAATTAATTATCTTGAAGAAAAAGGTTGGGGTAAAAGATCATCTAATTATCATCTTAGAGATTGGATATTTAGCCGACAGCATTATTGGGGTGAACCAATACCAATGATATATTGCAATAAAGATGGTTGGGTGCCAGTGGAAGACAAAGACTTACCAATAAAACTACCAGAAGTTGAGAATTATGAGCCGACGGATGATAGTAAGAGTCCATTATCTAAAATTGAGAGTTTTGTAAAGTGTAAATGTCCGGTTTGCGGTGGTGAAGCTGAAAGAGAAACGGATACAATGCCAAACTGGGCTGGTTCTACTTAGCTTATTGTTTAGCAGGCAAAATTGATAATACTAAAGCGGGTGATGTAGTTAATGATATATTTAGTGATAGTCAAAAAGAATTAAAAAAATGGGGCCCGGTGGATGTTTATATAGGCGGAGACGAACATAATACTTTGCATTTGTTGTATTCGAGATTTATTTATCAATTTCTATATGATTTGGGAGTGTTGCCAAAAGAAATTCCAGAACCATATTTTAAAAGGGTATCTCATGGGGTAATTCTGGGTCCAGACAACCAAAGGATGAGTAAATCGAAAGGTAATGTAATTGTGCCTGAAGTGGTGGCTGATAAGTTTGGAGTGGATATAGTTAGGTTATATTTGATGTTTATGGGACCTTTTACGGGGACAATGGCT
>JBAZWK010000053.1:0-5298 GCA_041660365.1 Candidatus Shapirobacteria bacterium
GAAATACTTGCCTTTGAAAAGGATCTTAAGAAAGGACTTAAGGATATTTCATCGGGAAGGTATAAAGTAATTGCCTGACTATAAAATTGCGGAGACTGAAACCTTTGAAAAGACGATCAGTACTCCGAAGTATAGATTCTTATATAAGAAGATCAAGGAATACATATATCCACTGCTGCGGGAGAATCCATATTTCGGACCGAATATAAAAAAGCTGAAGGGCGAATACAAGGAAGTGTATAGATATCGCATAGGAGATTACAGGCTCTTTTATACAGTATCAGAAGAGACATTAATACTGTTCATCATTGATATAGAAAATCGCAAAGATGCATATAAGTAAAAGTAGTCTTCTTTGTCAGTCAGTCAACAAGTAATTATCAACTCCTGCTGTAATAGGTTGCGACTGTCGCTTCACGCAAGTATACTTGTGAATATACTTGACAATCGCGGTGATAAAATCTACTATCTATAGATAGGAGAACGCTTATGCCGCAAATATCACTCTATATTGATGAAAAGACCCTGAAAAAAGTTGAGAATGCCGCAAAGAGACAACATATATCTATCTCAAAATGGGTTGCCGAGCAGATTCGATCTCGCGTTGAGCCGGCATATCCTGTAAATTTTGAGGCGCTCTTTGGATCTATCACAGATGATACATTTATTGAACCTGAAGAGATATCATGTAATTCAGATTTAGCAAGGGAAGAAATATAATGTATTATTTAGATACAAATACCTGCATTTACTTTCTTAATGGAAAGTATGAATCCGTAAAGACAAAAATTCTCGCGACACTTCCGAATGAAATAGCGATTCCATCAATTGTGAAAGCGGAATTGCTTCTTGGAGCTTATAAGAGCAAAAACAGAAAAAGAAATATTGAGAAAATTGAAAAGTTTTTGGAACCATTTGAGATTGTGGCATTTGATGATGTCATGGCGTATACGTATGCGGATATTAGGTATACGACAGAAAAGTCCGGGGAAAGTGTTGGGCCCAATGATCTTTTTATAGCGGCGATCGTGAAGTTTCATGAAGGTACGTTGGTGACGAATAACGATAAAGAATTCAGCGGAATCGAAGGATTGAAAATAGAAAACTGGGTAGTAGAGAGCTAAATGGTAGGAATCTTCAACTGGTACGGAATACCTCAAACCATCGAGAAGCGGATTAAAGCGATCAAGAAAGCGGGATTCGATTCCACATCGATGTGGATCGATGAAGATGGGCACTGGGAAATTGATCCAGATTCCATCCCTCATCTCATTCGAGATAATGGGCTTTTCCTGGAATATGCGCATGCCCCCTATAGCAGGATCAATACGCTATGGGACAGCGGCAAAGCCCATGATATGGAAGAAGAGCTTAGAAAGCACATCGACTACTGTTCGCGGCATCGAATTCCTATCCTGGTAATACATTTGACCAAAGGGTTTAGAATTAAAGAAGCGAATGAATGTGGACTTGCGGTCCTTAAGAATATAGTAAGCTACGCGAAAGATAAGAATATTTTAATAGCGGCGGAAAACACAAAGCAAAACAGAGTGCTCGAGACGGTCTTTGAATCGATAGAGGACAGAACATTGGGCTTATGTTTTGATACATCCCACGACAATCTGCATGGAGACCCAAAGCTCAGTCTGCTGGAACGGTATCGGGATAGGGTGCTTTGTTTCCATATATCGGATAACGATGGATTGGTGGACGATCATTGGATTCCTCATGAAGGGAAAGTGGATTGGGAAGCGTTTGTCAAAATAGTACCTAAAGAATACAAGGGCATTCTGAACCTGGAAGTGCTGCCGAAAGAAAAAGGAATGGCTGAAGAAGCCTTTTTACAGGAAGCATATAGGGTGATAAGGGAAATTGAAGGGAAGATCAGCCAAAATTGAATGGCAAGACCATGCTGCAATCGCTCGCAATCTATCATCCGCTTCAAACTATAAAAAGATTAATTCTGTAAGTTGACATATAAACAATACGGTTGTACCATGCACATGGCAGGGAGAGGGCCAATGGCTATGCATAGAATTTCCCTAGGATTGAACGGCTTTGGTTGGGCGAACGTCATCTACAATCAGCCTTATAATTTTGAGAAAATCCTTGAGCACGCTGTGAACCTGAACTTTAACGGTGTGGAGTTATTCGGAATGCCCGATAACTATCCGATCGAGAAGTCCGCGCAGCTTGCCCTCAGAAAGCGCGTCGAGGACCACGGGTTAGTCATCTCGAGCATCCAATCGCTGCCGGGTGGGTTAGGGAATGGGCATCCAGCCAGCGCCTATTCCATGTGTCGGAAAGATTATATCAAGTACATCCAAGGTACTTTGGATGTGGCGGTAACTCTTGGCTGTGAGGCGATGGGCGTTTGGGCGGGCGAGTTGTTCGGCAACGGTCCCAATGAACAAAGCGTCGAGAATATGGTCGATACATATACGCACTGTGCGGCATTAGCCAAAGATGCCGGTATTCCCCTGGTTTTGGAGGCGGAGCCAGTTCAGCAAGTGAATTCTCCCGAAGTCTGGTTTCGGATTCTGAAAGGTGTCAACAGCAAGTATTTGCGAGCCCTGTGTGATTTTGCGCATATCAATATTTTTGGCAAACAGAAGCCTTTGGAATTGCTGAAACAACTCCAGCCTTTCATCGGATATACTCATCTCGCCGGCAATGACGGCACCTGTACAAAAATCGAATCCCGCAGCTCAACCCATCTAGCATTGACCGAAGGGTCGATGGACTGGAAAGCCATGCTGGATCAAATCCTTGTTGGAGGTTATGAGGGCTGGCTGGATATTGACGTTTGGGAAAACGCGGATCCTTTTGGCGCCTCGAAAGCAAGCAAGCACACGCTGGATACGTTTTTAGCCGGACGATAAAGTCGATCATTCTTCGGCCTAGGAGGTTCGTATGATCGAGGGAGGCAAGTCGGACGCGTCCATGGGTCGTCTTCGCTACGGCATGGTCGGCGGCGGCCCCGGCGCTTTCATTGGCGAGGTGCATCGTAAAGCCATTGGTCTGGACGGTAACGCCGAACTTGTTGCGGGTACCTTCTCGAAGAGCCACGATAAGACCCTTCAGACGGGACGCCTCCTGGGTCTGGACGACAGCAGACTCTACCACGATATCGAAACCATGGCGGAGAGAGAGTCCAACCGTAAGGACGGCATCGACTTTGTTGTGGTGGTGACACCGAACGCTCAGCACTACTCCGTGGCTAAAACCTTTCTCTCTCACGGTATCGATGTTGTCTGTGAAAAGCCACTCACCTTCGAGGTTGCCGAGGCTGAGGAGCTTAGTACGCTCGCGCGACAGAAGGGCTTGCTCTTCTGCGTAACCTACGTCTACACCGGCTATCCCGCGGTTAAGCAGGCCCGCGAGATGGTCAAACGAGGTGACATCGGTGATATCCGCTTCGTAAACGCCGAGTACCCTCAAGAATGGCTCGCCACTCCCGTTGAGTTGGCAGGCCAGAAGCAGGCTGCCTGGCGATTGGATCCCGTCCAGTCGGGCAAGTCCAACGGTGTCGGTGATATAGGCAGCCATATCGAGAATATTGTGTCCTATGTCACAGGTCTCAAGATCGCCTCGCTCTGCGCGCGGTTGGACATGCTGGTGCCCGGCCGATCGCTCGACGACAATGCGTCGATAATGATCAATTATCAAGGCGGCGCGAAGGGGCTTTACTGGACGAGCCAGGTCGCTGTCGGCTACGACAACGGCCTTAAATTCAGGGTTTTCGGCTCTACCGGATCTATACAATGGTCCCAGGAGAACCCGAACTATCTTGTCGTATCAAAGTTGTTGCAGCCGACAGCCACCCTCTCTCGGGGGCGCGATGACTTCTATCCCCAAGCGCAGAGTTACTCGCGCATACCTTCGGGACATCCCGAGGGATATTTCGAGGCATTCGCCAACATCTACAAACCTTTCATCGCCGCGCTGACAAAGAGGAAGGCCGGCGTTGCCTTTTCGGAGTCGGATTTGGATTTCCCTGACGTAGAGGACGGAATCTCAGGCGTGAAGTTCATAAACAAATGCGTCGAGAGTTCGAGCAAAGGCGCTGTCTGGCTCGATTTTTAAGGAGGTACGCATGTCCAGGCCAGTGACCATATTTTCCGGGCAATGGGCCGATCTTCCTTTTACGGAGTTCTGCGCGGCGATCAGATCCTTCGGCTACGATGGGCCCGAGATCGCCTGTTGGGGCGATCATATGGACGTCAAGCGGGCGGCCATCGATCCGAGATACATAGAAGACCGCAAGGATATACTCGCCAGGAATGGCCTCAAGGTCTGGGCCCTCGGCGCGCACCTCGCGGGCCAATGTGTCGGCGATCTATGGGACCCCCGCCTCGACGGTTTCGCCCCGAGCGAGTACAAGGGCAAGCCGGAAAAAATCCGTGAGTGGGCGATCCAGGAGATGAAGTACACCGCCCGAGCGGCTAAAGCCATGGGTTGCTCCGTTGTAACCGGCTTCATGGGCTCCTCGGTGTGGAAGTATTGGTATTCCTTTCCTCAGACGAGTCAAGCGATGGTCGACGACGCGTTCAAGGAGATCGTGAAGCTCTGGACGCCCATTTTCGACGAGTTCGACGCCTGTGGGGTGAAGTTCGCTCTTGAAGTGCACCCCACCGAGATAGCCTTCGATTATTATACCGCTCAGCGTCTCCTTGAGGAATTCGGACATAGGCCGACTCTCGGCTTCAATTTCGACCCGAGTCACCTGATCTGGCAGGGAATAAAGCCCGAGCTTTTCCTCCGCGACTTCGCGAAGAAAGTCTACCACGTACATATGAAGGACGCGGCGGTCAGGCTGGACGGACGCGCGGGCATTATCGGTTCCCACTTGGAATTCGGCGATAACCGCCGAGGGTGGAATTTCCGCTCCCTTGGCCATGGGGATGTCGACTTCGACAACATTATCCGAGAACTGAACGCCGCGGGCTATACGGGGCCACTATCCGTGGAATGGGAAGATTCAGGGATGGAGCGCGAATTCGGGGCGAAGGAGGCCTTGGCTTTCGTCCGTAGAGTGGATTTCGCTTCTTCAGGTATTGCGTTCGATACTGCGATGCAGAAATGAATGATGTACTGGTAAAAACCACTGGTATCACAAAGGAGTTCTCCTCCGTCCGAGTCCTCAACGACATCTCGGTCGAGATCCGGAAGGGGGAAATATTCGGCATAATCGGCGAGAACGGCGCAGGCAAATCCACCTTTATAAAAATCCTCTCGGGGATCTACACGCCGACCAGGGGATCGATCGAATTCAGCGGGAAGACTATCGAGTTGCGC
>JBAZWK010000054.1:0-5034 GCA_041660365.1 Candidatus Shapirobacteria bacterium
CTTTTCCTCATACCAGGCTCTCGAGAGTTCTAGCTCAGAGTAAACGTCAGGATGAACTTCAATTTTTAGCACTGGCATTTCGTTGCAATTTATCCCGCACTTCTTCCCAGGGAATACACTTTACAGCCCCAGAGTCAATTTCCTTCAAACGCCTCGTTACCTCTTGTTGCCACGCAAACTCGACGTTTTTATCAACAGAGTTTTCGAGACTTGAAATCAAAATTTCTGCAATGCGGGCTCTTTCTTTCTCCGGTTCCTTGAGAGCCCGATCAATAATATCCTCAGTAGAGATAGGTCTCATCTTACGCCTCCTTTATATTTTGAGTTATAATTATCATAAATCATTGGTTTGGTAAAGATACAGGACACTGTATCTCTGCCCGACGTGACGATTACCGGTCTGCGGAACATGGTCCTCCGTGAATTCAAGCGAAGGGCTGCGGTGACTATCCCGGATGTTGGCGACGCAAACGGTATGACCAACGATTGGCTCAAGGATCAAAGGCTTCTATCTGTCAAAGAGCTGTGGGTGAACATCCCCTACCCGGCGACGGCCCGGTAATCTCTGTGAACCGCCACGTGCGGACCCGCATGCGTGGTGGTGTGGGGGCTGGGGGTTAACTACCCCCGGCTACCCGATTGGGCAATACTTTATGCTTTCTACGTGTCCACTGTCACGGGGTGCCCCAGTACAATCATTCCTCCTATTGTGGCGCAGCCTGCAGTTGAGCGTCAACGTCTTTCGCCTCTCCTTTACGGGCAATATAATCCTCGAACTTCTTCGTGAGCACGAACACGTACTCACAGATCGCGTTGAGGAAGTCGAGCAGGTCCTCGGCATCCTGCTTGGAAACCCGCTCGCCGCTCGCGTGCGCACTAAGGTTGCGGGCCTGCTGAAGAGCGCCTGCCCATCGGGTGAGCCGTGAGTCGATGATACCTCGCTCATGCAGCTCACGAATGCCCGGACCAAGGTAGACCTTGGCAGTCCCGAAGTGCCGGCATATACCCTCAAGAGCTCTGCCTGCCATAACCGTTGTCGCGTTGTAGGCACATACCTTGAAGCACTTCTTTGCCTCATCAAGCGAATGTCTTATGCTCTCAGGCACTTCATGAGAGATAAACTTCTCAGGACGCGGCCAAAGCCGCGTCAGAGATTCCTCTTCGAAGTCGTACCGGCCACCAACAAGGCCTGTGTGGCACCTCGGGCACTCAAGTAGGCAGGCATGAAAGTTGTCGGGATCATCCTCATCTTGCCAGGTGTACTGGCCCACCAGCTTCGCATCGACCTTCGCCTCGCACATGTGGCACTCGACAATCATATATCCTCCTCTATATGTCCGCCCAACGCCCAGCATAACCGGCCGGTAAAAGTTGCGGAACGAAGTGGAGCAGCTTTTACCAGTCCGAGTTCATGCTGTTGTTCGCTTCTTTCTTAGAACACACTATCAAGTTGAACATCCGATGAACAGGTGAAGTCCAGCAGATCTGCGTAAACATCAACTGCGGACTTCCCTCCCGACATTAGACTGATCAATTCATCAACCCTGAACTTATGAAACGTTGATCGGCGTGGATTAAAAAAACCCGCGTATTGCCATGGTGCATGATGAGATACGCTACCAAGCGCCAAATAGACGACGAGTTGACGAATGTCTTTCCCAGCCAAAGTTCGCTTCACCGTTTTGACCTCGACAAGGTAATCGCCGATCATTATATCTGCCGCGCACCCGCTAAGGAAGCCGCAGCCTTTGATCGGAGAATGAAAAATGAAATTCTTTGTGCCACCTTGTGTGCTAGCGAATGTCTCGTAACGGATAGCAAGTTGCAGCCCCTCCTCCAATTCTGCAGCGTTTAAACTGCCGTCGGGAAGAACAATTCTTCCTTCGTATCTGTTTATGAGATTAAAGGCTGCTATCTGTGCTTCATTTTTAACGGAATCGTTATTGAAGGCATCATGGATTGAATAACCGTGGCTGAATGCTAAACGTGCAAGGTGGAATGCGAACTCTGAAACAATAGCCACTTCTCGCGTTTCATGGCTGTCTTCTACTGGTTCGAGTTCTTGGTGGCTTGAACTCCTTAAATGCTCTTCGTGACCAACATTCAAGAGATGCACGCATGATGGTGTGAGAAGAGGCAATAGCTCTTGCCAGAAGTCGGGAAATGAGGCAGCAAATGCGCGCTCAGTTATCATATCGGCATCCTCTTGTTGCTGGGGTAGCGATTGCTAAACCAATCTCGAACGAGATTATCCATTGGAGTCCAACTCTTTTTCGCATGGCGTCGCCAGTGATCACCCTCATCACCGAGCACGTATGATGCAAGAATGAACGCTCTTTTTTCCCATACAGAAAAACCCGAATAATGTCGCTTCAAAGAAGATAACCAATAATGGCACTCCCAATCCGCAAGAACAAGCAAAATTAATCGTCTAATAAGGGGCTTCTGGTTTGCCTCGAATAGCTGTACGAGAAGCTCCTCCTTGGGTCCGCTTTTCCGTTGACCGAGTACTTGGATGTAATAGCTGAGATTTAGCTCGACACTCAGCATTGGAGACTCCTCCTTGTGCAAATGCATAAGTGTTTCGTCCACAAAATCTTTGTCCTGGTCAAGGAGTGTAGAATATACGGCACGAACAAGACGCAGGATTGTCACAAACACAGGAGATAGAACTGTGAGATTCTTAGGGTCAAGAATGGTACGGATTGCGCCACCCTGAATAGGAGGATCAAGAGCTTTTATGGCATTAATAGCCTGCTTCGATACTGTCGGGTCGATTGCTGTTTTCGCAACTTCCCTCCCAAGAATGCCGACGATATCCACTTCGCCTACAGCTGCTTTGAGTGTCTCATAGTCCTCCTCTGCGGTTGGCGAATACGGATCGAAGCGAAGCGAAATATTAAGGAGTTTCTTCTCAGGAGTCGTATCCGCAGGGTCATCTATAGGCATGAATGCACGCGATGTTTCACGGTACTCTTCAGCTGTGAGAATGCGTGTCTTTTTTTTATGCAAGACAAGCCCTTCATCAAAAAGACGTTCAGACAAAAATACAAGATTCTTAAATGCTGTGGAGCGATCAGGACAAAACATACAGAAATCGTCTGCATAGCGGCAGAAAATAATCTTTCTAGTCTTAAGGTGTTGATCAACACCGGCTAAAGCCAGTTCTGCGAGTATTCGAGATGCAGGCCCACCAATCGGCAATCCGTAAGAAACATTAATTCTTGAAAAGGCAGATAGCATCCTCATAATGCGACTCCGCATATCACCAACGGAGTGTAACCTACTTAATGCGACATCAATTCTATGGTGGTAGATACGGGGATAAAAATCCGAAATATCTGTTACAACAACGAACGGATATCGGCCTGAAAGGCCCAAACATCGATTCTTGTAATCTCGCCATGTTGAGTCCTTAAAGAGCTTTCCGGTGTCTTCCTGCCAGAGGAATCTGTACGAATAAACAGATTGTGCTTCTTCTGGCAACCTGACGGCCTCAATCTCTTCCGAAAGGCTTACAACACAAGCAAGGTAATAAGCATTCCAAAATGGTTCAATCTGAGCTGCCCATCGGAACCCAGTATATCCAACCTGACTGAGCGTCTCGATCATGTCCGGCGCATTAGTCGACATGTACTCATCAAATTTCACATGCATTGTCTCAAGGATTTCTATACACCGCTGCGGTTCATCGTGGAAGAGGTGGCATTCAAACGGGAAAGGAAAGATATCGGTGTCGCCATGTGATGAGATGTTTTTAACCGCTGCTTCAATCGCATTTCGCATATTCATACGAGTATCCCTTACCTTAAGCGAACATAGTATAGACCGACTAATGCCGGTATCATAAAGCCACTGACAGTTAATAACTATTTAAAATTACATTGCATAAGACAAGTTAGTTGTCAAAATATAAAATATTGAATCAGTAAATACCGCGTGTGGTGATACATTATGAAGCTTTTGGATCAGGTCTGGGATGTTCTCCCATTGCAAGTGAAATAAGAAGTTTTAGACTGGCTTAAACTCAATCTCCCAAATTGTTCCTCCGGGAGCCCCCGTCTTTGGCTGATTTTGAGCCGAAAACCCGGAAAGCATTGTCCTGCCTTCGTTTAGCGACTTCTATGCATAGAAGTATACAACAGCACGATATGATTGCGTAACTAACGAGGGAGCGAAAATTTCTTCTTCCGCCGTCCAATAAAAGTAGTCCGACCGTTAGGCCGTCGATTTCTGCAGGGCCTCCGCTGCCCGTTTCAGGAGGAATTCCTGAAAACCTTTGTCGTGTTCTATGGAGAACGACTCCTCAAAGCCCCGGTCGGCGTTATCGAGAAAGAAATGTTTGGTCTGTTCCAGGGCGTACTGAGGGGCCTCCATGATCTTTCCGGCGATCTCCAGGGCGCGATCCAGTAGTTTGCTCTCTTCCACCAGCTCATTTACCAGTCCGACACGATAGGCCTCCGTAGCGTCGATGATCCTACCGGAGAGGCATAATTCCCTTGCCAGCCCGGCGCCTACTATCCACTTGAGGGGTGTAAAGAGGGTAGGGGCGCCGAATTTGATCTCCGGGTGGCCGAATCTGGCCCCGGCGGAACAAATACGGATGTCGCAGAGCTTCACGAGATCGAAGCCCCCCGCCAGGGCCGGGCCATTAATGGCGGCGATCGTCGGTTTGGGAAAATACCAGACATCACGGTGATATGCGGAGGATGTCTGATAGAGTTCATGGAGGAGTCCGGGCTTATTGAATTCGCTGAGATCGAAGCCGGCGGTGAAGGTACTGCCGGCGCCGGTCAGAATGAGAATCCGGATGGCGGGATCATCCTTCCATGACTTAAGGCAGGCCGAAATTTCCCGGCGCATTTGAATCGAAATAGCGTTGCGCTTATCGGGACGGTTAAGGATCAGAATGCCGATGCCTGCGTGGGATTGGTCGGTGCTGATCGTTTCGTAAGCCATATCTTTGCCCTCCCTATATAATGATCAAGCCGAAAAAAACGCCCCGGCCCCTTTATCTGAAGGGCAGGGGCGGTG
>JBAZWK010000055.1:0-4705 GCA_041660365.1 Candidatus Shapirobacteria bacterium
GCCCAACTGTGCAGCATAAGCTAAGGATGCTCCGCCCGCCCCGAGTATGGGGACATAAGGCGAGAGTTCGCGCGCCGCATCGATTGCAGGATCGACGAAACAATCGATGAGAATGCCATCTACATTCCTCGTACGGTCCAACACCATCCTGCAGATCGCCGGACCTGCTGCAATCTCGTCATACTCACACTCAATGGAAGCGGGACCTTCGGGAAGGTACGCAACCTCTATAGCGGCCGAAGTTTTGCAGAGGTGAGCTAGTTCCTCGCCGTCAAGTTCACCAGCTAGTCTATCCAGTTGTGGGGTTTTAATGACTGGCCTGATCACAAGCAGTTTCATCATACGTAGGGGGTCCGAGTCAGTGTTTGAGGCCAATCATCCACCTCCAAGCAAAGTCAGAAAGGATACTTCGTCAAGGTCGGCCAGGGTAGTCTCCAGATGTGCAAGTTTATCGTTGACCAAAACAAGGCGGACTTTATCCTTGGGGAAGCCAATAGTGTCCATGAGGGATTCTATAGTCGTTCCTTCCGGTACAGTGCCTACCCAGTGTTTTTTTTCAGGGTTGTTGACATATTTTTTCAAATCCCCGAATAATTGAGCGGTTATTTGCATCTTCAGCTGCCCTCGTTTTCGAGTTTTCGGTCAATCCTTTGATAAATATATGAATAGGCAGGATCGTTGAACAGCTGATTTTTTGCTTGAATAAGACCTCGAAGAATAATATCAGCTAATTCGACTGCTCTCAGACCCAGACTTTCGCTGCCGCGTACGGCAGCCTGCGCGGCAAAATCCTCACTAGCCGCTAATTTTTCAAACGCGTTTCGATCGCCCTTATTGCAGGTCCATGCCCCGGCGCCAATGTAGCATTCCCACATATCGCCCGTGACGGGGATCGACTGCATTATCAATGCGTGGTTGACCATGTCGGTGATTGTATGTTCCTGACCTGAAAAAATGTGTATGCCTTGAGCAATTGTGCCAATTATCTTGTACTGCTTGGCCAGTATTTCCCTGCCGTCAAGAAGCTTTACTGCATAGGCACCGAATGAGCTGTTCCCAAGCCGGTCGAGGAAACATTTCACTTGCCCGGGCATGCTCATGTGATAGACGGGCAAGGAATAGATTATTGCGTCTGCTTCATGCCATAGATCTGCCAGCTCCCTAAAGTCATCATCCTGGATGCAGGCTCCTTTGTTCCTTATGCAATGGTTGCAGCCTATACAAGGCTTGAATTCCTTTGCGCGAAAGGAATAGGTCTTGGCATTGATGATTGCGCCCCTATAGGTTGCAGCTTTATCCAAAGCCTTTGCGAGCAAATATTCGCTGTTACCAGATCTGGGGCTTCCGGAAATGCCCAATATGTTCAAGGAAAGCATGGCCGCCATTCTCCTTTGGTCGTGATGGGTTTTAGGGACTAGAATCGGGGCAGTTCGGCCCCGCCGTCTATCCGGATCGTTTCTCCAGTGATCATGTCAGCCAGAGGACTGCATAACATCGAGACGATCCTGGCCACATCAATGCGCCTGACAAGCTTGCCTAGGGGAGCTTTAGCCGTATATCGCGCACCGAAGGTCGGATCGATCTTGTGTATGTAAGGCAGACTTTCCTCTATCTGGCCTGGCGCAACAGCGTTGATAGTTATGGAAGGTCCCAGTTCCAGTGCCAATTCTTCAGTCAGAAATTTAACACCGGCTTTGGCTAGACCGTAGGCGCCATGGTTCCGCACAGATGAAGAACCAGCAGACAAGTTTACAACTCTTCCCCAACCGCTGGCTTTCATCCCTGGGCAGAAATATTTAGCAGTAAGGTAAATAGCTTTCAGGTTGACATCCATTACCAAGTCCCAGTCCCGCTCGGCCAGCGAGAGGAACGGGGATGCGTTAAAAGGACCGGCGCAGTTTATCACTATCTGGACAACGCCTATATCCCGAACGATAGCCGTACTCATAGCCTCTACAGAAGCGCTCTCTCCAACATCCCCCTCAATGAAAAATGCACGTACGCCTTTTGCTTCTATACGTGAGACGAGCTCAGCCCTTCTTTCATCGTCCAATGCGGCTTTCAAGTCATTTACAATTATATCTGCTCCGCACTCGGCGAGTTCCAGCGCGATGGTTTCTCCCAAGTTTCTCGATCCGCCGGTGATGATAGCCAGTTTGCCATCCAGAAATCGATCACTCATGGCCTGACCTCCAATCCATCCGCTAGAATTTTACAGCTCTCGGGCAATTCAGCGTTCGATGCTCCGCTACGCAGAGGTGCCAAAGCGGTTTCGAGGTAATCAAGCTGGAGATTATGCAGTGTCCTCGATGAGGGAAAGCCATTGCCTGTATCCCAACCATTAAGCAAATAGTATTCCTTAAGTAGCCGTCCTAGTCGGTCCGAGTTCATGTGCGCCGGTGTAGGCTGTTTGCGGGCAAGGTCGATTGCTACCTCGTTCATCAATCGCCAGGGCAGGACATCGCACCTGTTTGACCAGCCCTCGCGAATGTTGTAGGCGCGTTCCAGCGTCACGATCCTCCGGCCCGCCTTCCTTATTTCATCGGCAGACAGACTTACTCCAGTGGCGCTTTCGAGCAAGCGGGCACACAGAGTTTCATCGATGCCATAAGCGGCGGTCGTGGCGAAGGCACAGAACCCAAGCGCGTCAGTCACCGCATAGATGTCCTCATGCCAGGTCACGATCTCCGCGCGTTTCTCCTCAAGATAAGGCTTTCCGAATTCCTTGCTCCCCGTCACCTTTTCAATGATGTTGCTGGCCTGGTTTGAAAAACCTTCTCCAAATTCGGCAAGACATTCGGTGGTAAGGTGATCCGGGCCGCGAGGATTCAACGCAAAGGCGAGAGCGTAGGAGAAGGCTCCACGCAACTCCACTCTACTCTGCTCCAGGCCGCGCGCTTGAACCGCCCATTTATAGGAATTCTTTCCCAGTTTGTCAGAAGCCACCCTGACGCCCTTGGAGAGCAGATCCCCCAAACCGCGCTTGTTGACAATCATGTCGATAAGAAACAGCAATGTCTCGCCATCTTCCCACTTGAGAATATGGCCTTCCGTGTCAGAGGTCCCTATTACTCCGTTCTCGAAACTCTCGATGGCAAAAGAAGCCACCGCTCCAAGAGAAATGACGTCAAATCCATAATCATTGGCCAGCTCGTTGGCTCTCAGAATATATTCGCTGTCGGTTATTCCCAGATTGGCGCCTAGGGCAGCGAAAGATTCGTATTCAGGTCCTTCCGAATACGAGCCCTTGAATCTGCCAGAATCCATCTCGGTGTAGCGGTGACATCCAAAAATGCATGTTCCGCACCCCACGCTGCGTTTGAGATAGCCTTTGTCGATTAGATGCTGACCCGTGAGATTTTCCTCGCCGGAGGGAAGCCACTGGCGCTTGAAATTGTAGGTAGGAAGTAAACCGCCCTTGCACATCTGGTCAGTGGTAGCTGCAGTTCCGAAGCGTTTCATGGTCTTGGAATGGTTGTCAGCCAGCGATGCATCCTGGCCTTGATGGACAACTTCCATGAACTTTTCAGGATCAGCTACGTATACTTTCCCTGATTCCCCGTCTATAGCTATCGCCTTGAGATTCTTGGAGCCCATGACAGCTCCGCCGCCCCCTCGCGCAGCAGCGTTATAGTAATTGCACATGATTGACGCGAAGTACGATAATCCCTCGCCAGCCTGACCTATGCAGGCGATCTGGAGTTCCTCTTTTCCCTGCTTCTGCTTGATGGTTCTGTTTGTGTCACGAATGCCCATTCCCCAGATATCCCGGGCATCGATAATTTCTACTTTGGTAGGATTTACGACGAGATAGACGGGAGTTTTGGCTCTACCTTTTATTACAATATGGTCGTATCCAGCCTGCTTGAGACCAACGCCGAATTCCCCTCCAACGTTGCTCTTGAAATAGCCACCCGTAGTTGGACTTTTGAAAGTAACGGTGGAACGGCCGGAAGCGGGTGCATTCGTCCCAGACAATACTCCTGGTGAAAAAATGATGATATTATCTTTGCCAAGCGGTTTTGTATCCGGATCTGTGAGATCCCAAAGCATTTTTGCTGCAGCTCCTCGCCCTCCGAGGTAAAGACTCAGGTATTCGTCTGAAAGTATATCGACATGGCATTTGTTGAGGCTCAAGTCCACGACGAGGACACGGCCATTATATGAAGTATGCATCGCTATGCCTCCTTTGAATTGTGGGTCAGGGCTCCATGCAGGCGGCACGGCTTGAGGCACTCCGGATCGCCCCCGCATAAATCACAGATCAAGGGTTGCCCATGTTCCTCGTCCCACTGGACGCCCTGATGCGGGCATGCCTTGAAGCATTTTTTACACGAAATGCAGAGAACCGCATCGTATTGTATGCAACCCAGTGATGAATTCAGCGAGAGTGAATTGGTCGGGCAGGCAGCGACACAAAATTTCTGATCGCACTGGATACACTGATGAATCGCTACACTCCAGCGTTCCCCATCCCTCAGGATCTTTACTCGGCTCTTAGTGCAGTCAAAATATCCATAATGCTTCAACGAGCACGATAGTTCGCAGGCTTTGCATCCCGCGCAATTGTCGGTTTTTATTGTAATAAACGCCATCCTAATGCCTCCTCTTGCATGCCTTCTCGATAGGCACAAAAGATCCCGCATAGCCAAGAGCTTCCAGAATTGGTTTGAACATCACGTAGATATCATTGCCGCGGAAACGT
>JBAZWK010000056.1:0-4651 GCA_041660365.1 Candidatus Shapirobacteria bacterium
TATGCCTGGCAAAACACTATTCTGAACGGCATTGCAGAGATCGACGCCCACCGCGTCCACATGCTCCAGCGGACCCCATACCGGGAACCGAATGCCCATCCCCATTTTTACCGCGGTATCAACGTCATAGGCCGATGCGAGCCCGATTTCCACGATATGGGATGCTTCCCTGATGACCGCCTGGAGGATCCTGTTCGCGAGTTGCCCCGGCAGATCCCTTTTTACGAGGACGGGAGCCTTTCCCCAAGATTTCAAGGTGTCGACAACCCATGCGGCTATTTGCGGCGAAGTCTTGTCGCTCATTACGACCTCCACCAGAGGAACCAGATGGGCTGGAAACCAGAAGTGGGCTGTCACCGTTCTTTCGGGATGTTTGGTGCGTTGGGCGATTTCGGTTATCCTCAGTCCAGATGTATTGCTCACGATCGGTACGGACGCCGGCAGCAGGGTGTCGAGTCTTGAGAATATTTCCTGTTTCGCCGCGAGATTCTCGATTATCGCTTCTATCACGAAAAACGCTTTTCCACATTGCGTTTCAATATCTTTCTGATACGAGATGAATCCAAGGGCGCGCGCCATTTTTTCTTCGGAAATCAAATCGTTTTCGGCAAGTTCGTCCAGCAAACCAAAAACCCTGTCCGGACAGGTCGCCCGCGCCTGGTCAGACGATTCGACGATGATGGTTGGATTTCCCGCCAGGGCGGAAATCGCGGCGATACCGCTTCCCATCATTCCTCCGCCCACTACCAGGACGCTGTCTCTCGTGATTGTGTTCATGATCAGAGACCCCTCGGGAAAATCGTGAGCAGGTCATAACCGTTTTCCGTGACGGCCACATTTTCCTCGACGCGCATTCCGCCCCATCCGGGGAGATACGCGTGGGGTTCCAGGGAAATGACCGAACCCACCTCGAGCACTTCGTCGCTCAGGACATGAATGGAGGGCGGCTCATGGAATTGCAGTCCGATGCCGTGTCCGGGCTGGTGGACAAAATTTTCCTTGCCGTCGTATCCATGTCTGGCGGCTATGTCCTTCGCTATCTGGCACATGTCCCTTACCTTGGTGCCCGCCCTGACCAGCCCGAGCATCGCCTCCAGTTCCTCGTTCACGATGTTCCACAACTCCACAGCCTTGTCCGAGGGAGTACCGAGCGCCATCGTTCTCGTCATGTCGCAGAAATATCCATCAACGAAGGCATCCAGTTCTATCAGGGTGATTTCGCCTTCTTTCATCGCACGGTCGCTTGTGATGAAGTACGGATTTCGCACCATCGAAGATTTTTCGCCGGATAGGGCAAAGGCATAGCCTCGCGCTCTACGCGCGCCTTTGTATCCGACCCCTTTGGAACGGATAGCCGCTTCCACAGCGGCTGATACTTCGCAATCCTTGATCCCTGGCCTGAGGACATTTCTCGCGGCCTCGTAGCCTATGCAGGTGACTTCGCAGGCCCGCCGCAGACTTTCTATCTCGTACGCGGATTTTACATAGCGCGCTTCCCTGATCAGGTTGAAGGCGTCGACGAAGGTGGCGTCAGGGAACATTTCGCGCAGCATCCTGGTTCCCGTTTCAGAGGGAATTCTGGCTTCGACGGAAATATTCTGAGTCGCGATAAATTCGAAACTTCCTTCATACCCTATCGAGCATTTGTGGCTGTAACCTTTTTCCGCCCATAGCTCCGCGAGCATCCGCCTGAAATTCCTGTTGGGGTTCGGCATCTCGAGCATGCCGAAGTACACATAAGGACGCAGGTCCTCGACCCAGGATTCCTCGGCGAAATCCTCCTCGCCCTCGATGAAGAACACGGTGGGTTCGCCCTCCAGGGGGACCACCGCCATCGACGCGCCGAACACCGGCCAATACCCCGTTGTATAAAGAACGTTTTCAGGAAGGCGGACAATGAGGTAATCGACCTTGTGCGCCCTCATCCTGTCCTTAATCCGTCTTATCTTGAATTCGTCCCGAATATTCTTCATCAAATGCTCCTTTTCGATGCTCTGCCTACTGTTCAGCTTTTCCTGAGAACGTCGATGGTAACGGCGGCGATCAGCAAAGTTCCCTTGATGAAAGTCTGCCAATACGACTGGACGCTGATGAGCGCCATGCCATTGTTCAGTATCCCGATTATCATGACGCCGAGCAGGGTTCTCCACACGGAACCTTCTCCGCCCTCGCTGCTGTTTCCCCCCAGATATACGGCGGTGATGGTATCCAGCGCATAACTTTCACCCACCGAGGGCATGGCCGTCGAAGCCAGGCCTGTCATCACCAGACCGGAAAGGGCCGCAAGCGTGCCGGTCAGGGTATACAGCACCAAGGTGATTCGCTTGACGTTGATACCGGCCAGCCTGCTCGCTACCGGGTTGCCGCCTATCGCAAACACATAGCGGCCGAATACCGTGTACTTGCTGACAAGCCAGACGGCGACAAAACAGAGGAGCATGATGATGCCGGGTACGGGGATGAGTCCAAACACCTTGCCCGCGCCGAGAAACGACACCTGCGGGCTGGAGGTATAGATAGCCTGACCGTTCGTGCTGATGAAGGCTAGACCGCGGACCATGTTCATAGCCCCGAGCGTCGCGATGAACGGCAGAACCCTGAACTTGGTGATGAGAAAACCGTTGAACATTCCGATGAGAAAACCCGAGGCCATCGCCGCCGACATGGCAAGCCACCAAGGGAAATGGGATTTTTCGATCAACAGCGCGCATATACAGCCCGCTACCGCGATGATCGCTCCCACGGACAAGTCTATCCCTCGGGTTATTATTATCAGCGTCATTCCGGCGGCGATTATTCCGACGATGGAGACGGATGAGAATATGTTCATGAAATTCTTTATGGAGAGGAAGTACTTCGAGGCGAACGTGAAATATATGGACATCGCCACCATGAAGAGGATAAGAAAGGAATCAAGGAGCATCTGCTGATAGCCGCGGTGCTTCTTAACGTTGAATGTCATTGCATTGGTACTCGCCATTTTATACCTTCCTGAATAATCCAGTCATTCCAAGATCACGATACGATTCCCAGGGCGTAGCTCAGCAGTTTCTCCTGCGTGGCTTCTTCACGCTGCAATTCGCCCACAATTTTCCCCTCGTGCATCACGTAGATTTTGTCCGCGATGCTGAGCACTTCCGGCATTTCGAGCGAGATGATCACGATCGCGACGCCCTGCCTGGCCAATTCCTCGAGTACGCGATATATCTCCGACCGGGCTCCCACATCGACGCCGCGTGTCGGCATGTTCAATAGGAGCACCTTGGCGTCGTTCGCCAGCCAGCGGGCGATGACGCATTTCTGCTGATTACCGCCGCTCAATGTACCTATCTTCTGGTCTATTCCCGAACAGTGCAATTCGAGCTCGTCGAAGTACTTCCTGGCTATTTTCTTTTCCTGCTTTCGACGAACCACACCCGATTTTGTGGAAAGCTTGGAAGAAAAGGCCGAAAGGCAAATGTTTTCTTCAACGGATCGCAGCGGAATGATCGCGTCGTTTTTTCTGTCGTCGGACACGAAACCAATACCCTTGTCGCAGGCGTCCCGTATGGACTTGAACTGCATGAGGCTGTTCCGCACATAAATTTCACCGGAATCTTTTTTTATGTCCCCGAAAATAGCCCTGAACAGTTCGTTCTGTCCGGAACCGAAAAGCCCGAATATGACGACAAGCTCGCCTTCCCTGACTTCGAAGCTGACATTTTCCACGAAACCCTTAACGCTGAGGTTTTTTACAGAGAAAATCACCTCAGCGTTCACGTTCTTCCGGTGGACAAACATCGCGGTTTTGTCCTTGCCGATCATCATCTTGATGAGCGCGTCGTTCGTGACATCCTGCGTTTCCCGGGTACCCACGATTTCGCCGTCCCTCATCACCGTGATGCGGTCGGTGAGTTCATACATCTCCGAGAAACGATGCGTGATATATATTATCGACACTCCGGAATCCCGGAGCTTTCTGAGCAGTTCGAATAATTTCGAGGTTTCCTGATCGTTCAGGGCGGAAGTAGGTTCGTCCATAATGAGGATTCTGGCTCTCACGCTCAGGGCTTTCGCGATTTCAATAATCTGCTGCTCGGCGATCGTCAGCTTCGCAACTTTCGTCTTGACGGGGATGGAAACGCCCAGAGTGTCCAGGACTTCCTGCGCGTTCCTATAGAGCCGGATCCAGTCTATCATCCCGTTTTTCTTGCGCGGATAGTTTCCGAGAAAGATATTCTCGGCCACTGATATCGGTTTGACGACGTTTATTTCCTGGTAAATCACCCGTATTCCGAGACCCATGGCAATCTTCGGCGATTGTATCGCGACCGCCTTATCATCGAAGGCTATTGTACCGCTGTCGAGGGAATAGTCACCCGATAGTATCTTTATGAGGGTCGACTTTCCCGCTCCGTTCTCCCCCATAAGCCCATGGATCTCTCCCTTCCTGATCGAGAAATCAACATTTTTCAGAACCTGAGAATCACCGAACGATTTGTTGATGCCTCGCGCTTCCAGGATATTTCCATTGCCCATTCTGTTTTTTCCCGTGTATTGAGAGTATGCCAAGTGGCTCCATGAAAAACTTCACGGGGCCACTTCAAATTGAACTGCAAATCAGATCATGACTGCCACACTAAGCCGAAATTACATTCCGGGGTAGTACCTC
>JBAZWK010000057.1:0-4581 GCA_041660365.1 Candidatus Shapirobacteria bacterium
GAAGTGGAATCGTGGAAAGACACGTCCAAAGCCATCAGGCAGCTCCCCTCGGGACCAAAACTATTCACCCTTCTCAGTGCGAGACCATCCGAGCCTTCCTGGCACCCGGCGATCGAGCGTCTCCCCCATCGCATCGGCGAAGAATTCCCGGATTCCAATCTTCTCATGATCTACATGGCCAATTCGACCGAGATTCGAGAAGTCCGCGAGACCGAGGTGGCCATGCCACTTCCCGCCGCGCCGAATCCCTTCTCGGATATTCTCGGAAATGCCATATCGCGCGGGAATGTCCGGGTGAACATGAATCATGGAGCGATTGCCGACGGCATCTTCGAACTCGTGTCTTCGGCCTTCCCCTTCGACAGGAAGCTGTCGGGCAGGCTCGGCGCGAAGCTTACGGAAATCGTCCAACGTCAGCCGATAGAAATCCAGCAGGGAGTTGTCCTCATCCACGACAGGGTCGAAGGCATCGATTCCCCAATCGTCTGTCTCGGCTCGAGCCGCCAGGGCTTCCGGATTTCCCTTCTCGAGAAGCCCGTGAAGGTAATCATCGTCATATTCGTTCCCGAACTGGAAAGCCCTGAAGAGCATCTCGCCTTCCTGGGCGAGATCGCTCATCTCTTCAAGGAAAAGGATCTCGCGAATCGTCTTGTGAACGCGGAAAAACCCGAGGATATACTATAGCCGCCTGACGGGTCGCGCATGCGAAAAAAGGGGAACCGCCGAAAACGGCGGTTCCCCTGGCTTATCTGGGCGCTCTTGCCGCGCTCAACGATTCTTGATGAGAACGAACTCCACGCGCCTGTTCTTCCACCTGTTCTCGACATCCAGGAAACTCACGACAGGTTCGCTCGATCCCAGCCCTTCGACGCTCAATCTTCGCGCGTCGACGCTGTTCTGGATGAGCATCGTACGGACGAGTTCAGCCCTGCCCGTGGAAAGCGGTATGAGTTCCTTCGTCTCCTCGCTCTCGATTCTCGTCTGCGCATAGCCAAGCATCTTGCCTACGTTGTTGGCGTGGCCTTCGATGCGGATCCGGTAATCGGGGAACTTGTTCAGTATCTGCGCTATCCTGGCCACCACTTTTTCGTTGCGCGCCACGATGTCGGGGGAGAGTCCGACGAAATCGGGATAATTAGCCCTGAAGACGATGGAGGGAACCTTTATCTTAAGCCTATCGCCATCGCGGATCACGAGGACATCTACGGCGATGAAGCCGAATACCGTCGTGCTGTTGCCCAGGGCATCCCGGGCCACGAATCTGAAAGGATAATCGGTGGCAGACTCCACGAGTTCGCCGCGCGACGATTTTCCGTCCCAGCCGATCTTCGCTGGCGGCTTGCCCTTCCCGCTCCATTCGGTGAAGAGTCGCTCCGAGCTTACGGCGTTGGGATTGCTCGATTCAACGATAGCCGTTTCGAACACTTCCAGTTTCCAGTCCACGATTCCGGCCGCCGCGTCCACATCCACGCCGAAGCTCAGGTTGTCGTCGATACCGTCGGCATCGGGACTGAAATATTCAGGATCAACACTGATTTTCACGGAAGGCGGGTCGACATCGACGAGGACGCCGGGGCTTGACGCCTGGGCTATATCACCCTTCGTATAGCTCACCACCAGCTTGCCGACATATTCGCCCTGGACGACGGAGCCCTGCAGATCGCGGCCGTCCCATACAAGGCGTGCCGGAACTTCGGAACCCGAACCGCCGAAGAAACTTTTTTCCGCTCCCTGCTTGTCCACCAGGGAGAATCTCCAGGACTCGATGCCTTCCCTCTTCTCGACGACGATAGTGAAGGATACCTCGTCGCGGATGCCGTCGCCATTGGGCGACATGCCCGTATCGGAGGCCGTGACATATACCTTGGGCTTCGTTCCGTCGACCGTGATGCCGCTGACGCGGGCCGAGGCGGAGTTTCCGGCCAGGTCGGTAGCCCCGACCTCATAGCTGTAGACGCCGTCGCGCACGACAGCTCCGGCCGAATCCTTGCCGTCCCAGACGAAGCTTCTGGCCTCGGTCTTCCAGGACCATGATCGCTGTACGGCACCCGAAGCGTTCTTAAGACGACCTGTCCAGTCGTCGCCCAGCGATGAATTCTGGGTTATCGTCACTGTATCTTTGTTCCCGTCGCCATTGGGCGAGAAAAGCAGCGGCGCGGCCGAGGCGGAAATCCTGGGACCTACGGTATCCAGGATCACGACCGGGCTGGCGAGTGAGAACGCGTCATCATTGTTGTACAGGAGCCTGAGCGCTACCTGATAATTCCCGTCGGGAGCCTGGATGCCGGAATCGGTCTTCCCGTCCCAGGCATACTGATCCCTCAGGTCCGTCGAGCCTCTCCATGCCCTGACAGGATTTGCCAGGCGGTTGCCCGCGCTGTCGAGAGCATGGACGGCGATCTCGTAGTCCCTTACCGATAGAGGCTTGGGGGCTTGAAGGTTGATGTAGAGCGCGTCCTTCACGCCATCGCCGTTGGGGCTGAAGGCCTTCTGGTCGACTTCGAAACGCAGGGTCTTTTTGGCCGCATCGACCTCAATGGGATAGCGCTGGGAGACGAAGCTGTTCTCAGCCTGATCAATCGAACGCAGTTCGTAATAGTACTGGCCATCGGGAACGAGGGCGCCTGATTGATTCTTTCCATCCCATGAGACGCTGCTCAGTTGCTTTTCCCAGGCCCAATACCGCACGATCTTGTCGGAGGCGGAGATTATCTGTCCCTGCCAGTCATCGCCGGGCTGCGATTCCTGTACTATATCGATCGTATCGGACCGGCCGTCGGCATTGGGAGAAAAGATGCCCGCGGACATACGCACCGTACCCTGGGGCGCAATCCTGTCGAGGATGAAGGGGCCGACTTCGCTCATATGGGCATCATCATTCATATAGAACAGGACGAGCCGGGCCTGGTAGATGCCATCGGGAGCGGGAATTCCCGAATCCGTGACGCCGTCCCAAATGTACTGGCCTTTTATGTCCGAGGAACCCTTCCAGCTCCTGACTGGGAGATTGGATGAGCCCGCCCCTTCCTGGACTATGAGCAGTTCGAAGCTCTTTATCCTTTCCGGGTACTGGGCGCGAAGCCCGAATAGAATGCTGTCCTTCTTGCCGTCACCGTTCGGGCTGAAGGCGAGGGTATCGGCATCGAGGCGGACGGTTTTTTTCTCGGTTTCCACCGTTATGCCTATTTCCTTGCTCAGCGTACTGTTGCCCGCACCGTCGACAGCCTCGGCGCTGTAGCGATATCTGCCGTCGCGCACGACGGAACCCGTGTCGTCGCGTCCATCCCAGATGAAGCTTCGAGCTTCACCCTGCCATGCGTAGGTCTTCACGATCCTGCCGTCAGACGCCTTGATGCTTCCCGCCCAATCATCGCCGGCGAGAGAGCTCTGTCTGATCTCGACAGAATCCGACCTTCCGTCCCCGTTAGGAGAGATGATCTCGAGCGAAGCGCTCGTCTCGATGCGCGGAGGTATCCTGTCGAGAAGGATAGTGGGTGTCGCGGCTTCGATCCTGTCACCATTGAAATAGTCAACCGTCATGCTCACCGCGTACCGGCCGTCGGGAGTCTGCATGCCCGAATCGGTTTCGCCCTTCCAGAGCACTTTCTGGGGAACGGTGCCGCCACCCTTCCATGTCCTGACCGAATTCATGGCCATAGGTCCTTCGAGGGCGACTATGTGCAATTCGTAATTTTTGACACGCTCAGGCGCCTGAACGATGATGCCGATCCCTAGTTCGTCGCGGGCTCCATCCCCATTGGGGCTGAACGCCCTCTTGTCGAGATCGATCCGGACCGCTTTCTTTTCCGTCTCCACGCTGATCTTCAGCTTCTGCGAAGCGTAGCTGTTGCCGGCGGCATCGGAGGAAACCAATTCATAATAATAGTTGCCATCGGGAACGATGCTGCCCGTCCCATCCTTCCCGCCCCACTCGAAGGTCTCCGGCTTGTCAGTCCATGTCCAGCGCTCGATTGACTCGCCTGATTCGCTGGTCAATGTTCCGTGGAAGACATCGCCCCGGTTCCCTTCCTGCACGAGGGTTATGGAATCGAGGACGCCATCGCCGTTGGGAGAGAAGAGGGAGGCCGATGCCGCGACCGTCGCCTTAGGGGCTATCCTGTCGATCATGAGAGGTCCAACCAGGGCGTCGGCTTTGTCGCCATTAGGATAAGAGAGACTCAAGCTGGCGGAATATGCTCCATCGGGAGCGGGAATGCCTGAATCCATCTGGCCGTCCCAGACAAAGCTCGCAGGAAGGATAGTCGACCCCTGCCATGATTTCAGCGCTTTTCCCTCAGCCTGAGTCCCTGGCCCGGCATTGTCGGCCTGCCCTATCCAGAGCGACCATCCGGTCAATTTCGTCGACGAAGTCGCCTCCGCGCTGAAGGTCAGGCTGTCCTTGACCTTGTCGCCGTTGGGGCTGAAGGCGAGCGTGTCCGAGCTGAGGCGGATTTCCTTTTTCAGCGTATCCACTTCGAAAGGAATCTCTTTCGAGATGAATGCGTTCCCCGCCTTATCCGTGGCCTGCACCACATATCTGTAGCCGCCGTCGGGAACGGTCAGCCCAGCATCGCTTTTTCC
>JBAZWK010000058.1:0-4567 GCA_041660365.1 Candidatus Shapirobacteria bacterium
TGAATTGAACAGGACCCGTCACCTGCACCGCGGCGGTGAAACGATCGAAATCCGGCTTCGCGGGGGCGTAGCCCACTTTCAGGAGCTTCACCACATCTCGGGCGCCAAGGTCGAAGTCCCAGGAACCATCCAGAACCTCGGAAGGCCGGAAGGTCACATACTCGTTCTTTCCATCGGCCTTGAGCCGCGTTATCTCCGCGTAGTTGAGGTTCGTGTCCAGCAGCACCTGATCCTTCGTCAGCAGTTTCGAGAGCTTCAACCCCGAACCCAGCGCGTACACTTCAGGCCGCGAAACCTGGCCCGTGAGCTGTACAATGTCAGCATACTTCTCGATATTCGCCGCGGCGAGCGCGCCACCAAACACAGTCTTCCTGACGAGACGGATCGAATCGCGGGCGCGAAGCGCAAGATCGAACTTCTTCTCCAGTACATCCTTGGGAGCGAAGGTCACGTATTCGTAGCCACCATCGTCCTTGAACCGCGTCAGTTCGGCGTAGTCGAGGTTCGTCTCCTCGAGCATCTGGTCGGAGCTGACCACCGACGAAAGCTTCAGCGTGGGCGTCCGGGCCCAGGGTCCTGAGTAGCGCACCGCGCCTGAGACCGTCACCACTTCAAGGAAGCGGCTGAGGTCGGTCGGGAATTCGGCTGAAACCGCGGCGGGAGCGACGGAGGCTGCCTCTGCCGCCGGAGCTGGGGAGACAACAACGGGCACAGCGCTTTCGCCTGCCGCTGGTGCCGCAACGGGCGTGGCTGCTTCGACCATGGTGGACGCGGGTGCCGCTGGTACTGCGGGCGCTTCAACGCCCAGCTTGGCGGCTGTCGCGGGAACCGTCGTGTAGAGGCGAACGGAATCCCTCGCCTTCAACGAAAGGTCAAAGACGCCACCGGCCACTTCTTTCGGGGAGAAGGTGAGGTATTCGAACTTATCGCCACCCAAGGGCCGCACGATCTCGGCATACACCTGATTGATCACTAAAGACGGTTTTGCCTTTTCAAGCAGGCTTGAGAGCTTCATACCCTCGCGCCAGGTATAGAGCCCGCTGAATTGAACAGGACCCGTCACCTGCACCGCGGCGGTGAAACGATCGAAATCCGGCTTCGCGGGGGCGTAGCCCACTTTCAGGAGCTTCACCACATCTCGGGCGCCAAGGTCGAAGTCCCAGGAACCGTCCAGAACCTCGGAAGGCCTGAAGGTCACATACTCGTTCTTCCCGTCGCTTCTAAGCCGTGTTATCTCGGCGTAGTTGAGGTTCGTGTCCAGGAGCACCTGTTCTTTCGTCAGGAGTTTCGAGAGCTTCAGCCCCGAACCAAGCGCGTACACTTCAGGCCGCGAAACCTGGCCCGTGAGACTGACCGCGTCGGGGAATTTATCGAAATCATGGGTTACCATGGCAGCAGCCACAGCACCCGCCGTCTCGCCGCGATTCACGAAGCGCACTCTGTCGAGCCTGGAAAGCGTAAAATCCTTCGCCCCGGAGAGAATTTCCTGTGGAGAGAAGGTAAAGTATTCCTCGGCTCCAGAGGCGGTATTTCGGATTATCTCGCCATAGAAGGGATTGGCGTCGAGCGTGAGGGCATTATTGGAGAGGAGGCCCGCGAGCGTCGAGCCTTCCTTGTAGAGATAGAACCCGGGATATTTCACCGGTCCCGACACCACAAGGGTGTCGGTGAAGCGGTCGAAATCGGGGTCGAGCCCCACATCGTCGTAGCGGTACAGCACTACCCTGTCGAATTCGGCGAGGGGAATATCGGTACCCGCGAGAACGTCGCGAGGGGAGAAGGCGAATGACTTGTCCCTGCCGGAAAGATCCATGCGGTACACGCGGCCATAGAAAAGGTTGGTCTCGGGAAGAAGCTGTGCCTGCGTGAGCAAAGCGCCCAGGGATTTGACGGCAGCGATCTCGTATCTTCCTGCGTATTTGGCGGGGCCGCTCAGCTGCGCCTGACCCACGAGAAGCTCGGTCACCTTGCCAAAGTAGACGAAGTCGCCGTCGGAGGCGAGCTTCGAGGAGAAGGAGGCGTTGGATAGATCGCCCGAGACAAGGCTTTTACCCGATTCGGAGAAGCGAAGCAGCGTCACGCCGCCGGAACGAGCCGAGGGCAAGGCGCCGCCCGCAAGCCCGAGCGCGGTCGCGATGCTGGTGTCGCCTTTCAGTTCATAGATACCCGGCCGCTTGAGTTCGCCCGCCAGGGCCGCCACGGGACCGATGCCCGGCACGAAGAGGGCGTCGCCCTCGCGAATGCGCAAGTCTATGGGAAGGCCTTTCATCAGGCTGTCGTAGAAATCGATTTCCAGTTTTTCAGCTACGCCTTTAGTCTGCCTGGTGAGCTGCACATTGCGCAGCGAACCCGTCTTCTTGATCCCGCCCGCCCTGGAGAGGACGGTGAGGATCGTGTCGGCTCCGGAAGCAAGCACCGTGCCGGGATTTCCCGCATAGCCCGAAACGAAGACCGGGAACTGCCGCAAGGTGGCGAGGGTGAGGCTCATCTCGAACTTCTTGTAGCGCCGATCGAGCATGCTCTTGATGACGGTCCGTACGGTGGCAAGGTCCTGACCCCACACCGCAATCTGTCCGGCGGGAGGAAGGAATATATTTCCATTGCGGTCAACCGAGAGGGAATAAGAGGCGGAAATTTCCTTGATATCGACAGGATCGCCCCAGAGATAGAGAACGAGGCTGTCGCCCGGCCCCAACACATAATCGTCGCCGATGGAAGCAAGCGAGGGCGCAGTGGGCTTTTCGAAGAGCGAGTAGCCGAACTGGGAAAGTTCCTGGGCGGGAGTGCCGAGGCCCGTGGCCATACCCGTGAACATAGATTCAAGCGGAGAGCGGTTGGCATCGATTGGAGCTGTGGCTGGGGCGGCCGGTGCTACAGCAGCTGGGGCCAGCGCCCCCGGTGAAGCGAGGGCATTCACGGTAGGCTGTGTTATCGCCGCCTGGTCCATGGCCTGAGCGCCAATGCTGAACGCGGCGCTTACGGCAAAAATCAACGCTGAGGCGATTATCTTCGACTTTATAGAACATTTATGCATTCGCATTCTCCACTTCATTGCCTTCATTGTATCACGATTAGCACCAGTGTCAGACTTCATCAGCGCGGATTTTCTTCATAGGGTCCATCAGCGAAAGATCACGGAAATATTCTCGGTAGTAGCCCCTGTCCCTGGCCAGGAGACGATCGGCATTCAAACGCGCGTGAGCGGCGACCAAAAAATCCGGTAAAACCCGCCTGGATGTGCCGCGATTTTTTATATATGAAGCATAGATCGAACCAGCTAGCTTGGCGCTCTCAAGGGATGCGGGAACAAATTCAATGCCTACATCGTGAAAAAAAGCTGTGAGTTGCTGATCGGAACCCAAGGCTGGCCTGAGTTCAGCCACCACCGATTCGCAGACAATCAGCCTGCCCGAAATCCGCGCTTCCGACAGAGCAGACTCCGAATACGATGCATACCGGGGATCGTTGGTGAGAATGTCGAGCAGAACTGACGTATCAACAGCGGTCGTCATCCACGAACCTCTTCAAGATACCTGTCGACATCGGGAAAACCCTCAGGGAGGCGCCCCTGGCCTAGCCATTTGCGAATGGAATCCTGGGGCTCTTTTTTGGTTCCCACAATTTTACCGTCGACCAGTTCGAATTCAATAACCGTGCCGGTACGAATACCCAACTTGGTGCGTATAGCTTTGGGTAGCGTTATCTGGCCACGCTCAGATACGGTAGTTTTCATACTTTTATAGTACGTATTCATACTTTTTTTGTCAATAAACTAGGTTAAAAATCGGGGTCTGACCCCATTTTTTAACTTTTCTCAGCGCGCGACGTAATTTTTTTCTATCCAGGTTCGGTATTCGCCTGAACGGACATGGGAGCACCATTCCTGGTTGTCCAGATACCAGCGGACGGTAGCGCGGAGGCCACCGTCGAAGCTGTGGCGCCGCGTCCAGCCAAGCTCGGCTTTGAGTTTAGAACAATCGATGGCATAGCGTCGGTCGTGGCCAGGTCGATCCTTGACGTACGTGATGAGCGCGTTCAGCGACTCGACGCTCTTTCCGCTCTCTTCGGCGACAAGCTCGATGAGGCGCCCCAGCAGACGAATGTTCTCCCACTCGTTTTCGCCTCCGATGTTATAGGTTTCGCCAGCACGGCCGCGGTTCATGATGGTCCACACCGCTTCGTTGTGGTCTTCCACATAGACCCAGTCGCGGATATTCCTGCCGTCGCCATAAACCGGAAGCGCCTTCCCCTCGAGCATATTGAGAATCATCAAGGGAATCAGTTTTTCCGGAAACTGATAAGGCCCATAATTGTTGGAACAGTTCGAGACGGTGACAGGGAGGCCGTAGGTGTGAAAGTAGGCTTTGGCCAGATGGTCACTGGAGGCTTTGGATGCCGAATAGGGTGAACGGGGATCGTAGGGTGTGGATTCGGTGAAACTCCCTGAGTCGCCCAGGGAGCCGAATACCTCGTCAGTGCTCACATGATGGAAGAGAACATCATCTCGGATGCCGCCTGCGGCGAAACCCCAGGCTTTGCGCGCGACATCGAGGAGGGTGTAGGTGCC
>JBAZWK010000059.1:0-4546 GCA_041660365.1 Candidatus Shapirobacteria bacterium
TCCTGGACTCATTCAAGGAATCAAGCAGTCTGGTGCGAACAAATGGACAGTCGGAGCGATATCACCTTCGATCGAGATGAACGCTGATTCTGCCGCAACGGCATCGTTCGGTATTGCAATCAAGCAAGCTGGATTGGATGCGATCGTCATTCACGGCCGGGCTGACAAACCAGTGTATCTGGTAGTCGATGACGACAAGTTTTATCTCAGGGATGCATCGAAGATGTGGGGAAAGGACGGGTATGAAGCCGATGACGCAATTCGAGCCAAAGAAGGCGAAGATTACGAAATCATCACGATAGGGCAAGCTGGAGAACGTCTTGTCCGCTATGCCGTCATCCAGACCCATAAAAAGTCGTTCGTCGGTCGGTGCGGAATGGGTGCCGTCATGGGGTCAAAGAATTTAAAGGGAGTGGCCGTACGCGGAAGCAGAAAACTGGAGGTGGCCGATCCAGTCAAACTCGATGCCTTGAATAAAGAAATAAATGCGAAATTGGCCAAGACCGATGCCGAACTTCCCGAATTCTCTCGCCTGAGACGTGTCGGAACAGCTTTGGTCACCAGACCGTTCGCTGCCCAAGGCAACATACCAGTCAAGAACTATAGTGTCGGTTACTCCCAGGAACTAGTAGAGGAGTTCAGCCCGGAGAACTACGCCAAGACATTGAATGCCAAACCATGGCCATGCCAGTATTGCGTACTTCAATGCCACAACCTTGTTGAGATCAAGGATGGTCCATATGCATACAAAGGCAAAGGTCCCGAATATGAATCCTACGCCATGATGGGGATGGATACCATGGTCAAGGATATCAAGGCTGTCGCGTATGCGGGCGAATTGGCCAACAAGTACGGAATGGATACAATTTCCATCGGTGCAGTCATCGCCTGGGCTATGGAAAGCTATGAGAAAGGGGTGCTCACGAAGGCTGACACTTATGGTCTGGATCTTACTTGGGGGAATGCCGAGGCTTTGGTCGAGATCGTTAAGAAAATCGGTGAACGTGCCGAAGGCCTGGGCTATCTGCTTGGCGAAGGCTGTGGTAGAGCTGCAAAGGCTATCGGTGGCGGTTCAGATGCTTGGGCAGTCCAGATGAAAGGTCAAGAGATCGCCGCCCACAACTTCAGGGCTCAATACATCTCCGCCCTCGACTACTGCACTGGTGTCGCTTCTGGTCCCAACCACGAACGCGGCAACTCGCAGCACATTTATGTCGCCCATGTACGGCTGCCTGAGTGGGGCATCAAGGAAGTGGACAACGAAGAGCGCTTCAAATGGGAAAAGGCTCCGGCTTTCAATGCTGCGTTCCACGATTATTGCAACGTCATCAATGCAGCCGGCCATTGTAAGTTCCAAGAATTCAGGGGATATACCCTCACCAACCTCACCGAAACGATCAATGCTTGTGCCGGTTTCAACTGGACAACCGACGACCTGCGCAAGTGCGGAGACAGGATCACTCAGCTCCAGAAGTTGTTAAACATTCGGTATGGATGGAAGAAGGAAGACGATTTCAAATATCCGAAGCGGTTCATGGAACCGGTAACCGATGGCCCGGTAGCAGGAAAAATCCCCGTGGGATTGGATGAAGCCATCCTCGCCTATTATAAAGAGCGGGGATGGGATGAAAATGGCATACCGACGAAGGCAAAGCTCGAAGAAGTCGGATTGGCCAAACTCGTTGGACCTTTGGCCTGAACTTAATAATGTGACACCCTTCCAGCACCGACTGAAAGGGTGTCTTGGTTTTAATACTAAAAGGCGGTATTCTCAGTATTCAACAACTGGTATTTCCTATACTGCCTGACGACATGCATCTATAATTTTAGAAGATGTGTAGGGGTTTATGATAAGCAAAAAGAAAAAACTATCCGATTTCATTATCGATGAGATAAAGCTCATGCTCAACGACGGAAGGCTCAAGGAAGGCGAAAAGCTTCCTAATCAAAATGAATTTGCCAGGCAATTGGGCGTAAGTCGATTGTCGTTACGCGAAGCCCTGAACACCTTATCGTTACAGGGAGTCATCAGCCAGCAACCTGGAGTCGGAACCATTGTACTGTCAGGGAATCCCACTATGTGGGCCGAAAATCAAGCTGCTCCGATGCTATCTGATTCGAAAGCTACTACCGAATTGCTGGAAACCCGTAAGCACCTGGAAGTCATCATTGCAAAGTGCGCCACCGACCATATCGTAGATAGTGATATCGGCCTCATTGAAGAAGATATCAATAGAATGCGCAAAGCCGTCGTTGTACACGACACTCGAAAATATCTGAAAGCAGATATGGCTTTCCACTACCATATAGCCAGTTCAAGCCATAACCGATACATCATCAGTATGTTCCTTACTATACGCAATCTTATGGAAGAATTCATGCTCGAAGCCTTCAAATTATTCCCTGAATTGATAGTAAGCTCATTCAATTATCATATGAAGATTTTCGAAAGTATCAAATCAAAGGATGCAAAAAGAACTTCCAAGTACTTGTTGAAACATCTCGAGGAGATCGAGAGCAAACTGAAGGATTATTATTCGATGGAAACTGCCAAGAATTGATCTAGGAGTAAGTTTTAATCTGCTCCTAGTTTCTTACATGAACCTAAATCTGTATGAACCAGCCAGATCCCAGATTCAACGGCAGTTACGGAATTCCGCCAGGTCACTATGCATTTATTGGCCTTTTTTTGCTAGTTTCAGCCAATGATCGATCGATCCCTCCCATTCGGACTTTTAGGCTCGCACAGTGGCCAATGCACCAGCCATTTTGACAGGCTCCATCCGATAGAGGCGATTCTGGGGACATTTAATGTTACTGGGCGTGGTACGTTGACACTAACACAGTTTTTGCCTTGACGCGCGCGGCGGGGCGCTATAAAATTTATTTGATCGTTCCTTCGAGTTTTTATGCCTAAAGATTTGCCACGCCGCGAGCGGCTGGATTCCATGGCTGAAAACCATTGGGTTGCGCCGGAAACGGTTCAGCCTTCCATGCTTGAAAAGGGGGAATAATGACTCGCTCTCTCCCGCCGCGCAGGCTTGCCCTGTCGGTGGTGATGGCCTTGGTCTTTGCCTTGGCCGCGCTTTTTCCCGCCCTCGGCTTTGAAATTCGCCTGAACGGCCTTCAGAGGCCCATCCCGGTCGATTCGCGGCTGCGCGCCCTCAGCTATTCGATTCCCGCCGCGGAGGCCATGGAACGCGGGCTCGCCCTCTCGGAACTGCTCCCTCCTCTCATCGACGTGTGGCGGATCGACTGCCTCGGCGCCGGCGGGACAAAATCGTGGACGGATGGGGATCTCGCCGATCAGCTCTCCGAACTCTATATCGTCGAATCCGCCTCCGGTTGGGATCTCCTCTTCCGCGGGACGAGGATCGTGTCGCTCAGGCAGATAAACATTAGCGGGGATCAAAGCCAGGAAGGCGAACTGGAAGTCTGGCTCTCCTGGGAAGGCATCCCCGAGCTGAAAGCCGAAATCCAGCGCTGGGCCAGCCTCACGGGCACGAAAGTGCGGGCCGTGGATGTGCCTGATACCAGGTCGAAGCTCCTCGCGGTCCAGCGAGGCGGCGGCCGCGGTCCCGACCTCCTCATGATCCAGTCCGACAATGTTCCCGATCTCATCGCGGCCCAGGCTCTCCAGCCTCTCGACCGCATCGACGCGAGCGGCCTCGACGAAAAGGGAAAGGCCGCTTTCGGCGTGGATGGCCGACTGTGGGCCATGCCCTTCTATTTCGACACGCAGCTCGTCTTCTACGACAGGAAGCAGATCAAGACGCCGCCGGACATGGCCTGGACGACAGCCGACCTGGAAAAACTGGCGGCCGGAATCCACGCCGGCGGGAAAAAGCCCTTGTCCTGGAATGTCTATTCGGCCTACTGGCTCCTCTCCTTCGCCATGGGCTTCGGGAAACCGGCCATAGCCGACCCCGACGGCGGCGTCCGACCCGACGACCCGGGGACGAAGCGCGCGATATCCTGGATACTGACGATGATCGACTCAGGCTACCTCGAGCCTCTCGAACGGGATGCCATGGTGGCGCGCTTCGCCGCCGGCGACATAGCCATGATCCTGAGCGGATCCTATTCCATCCCTGAGTTCGAGCGCATAGGCCTGGACTTCGGCGTAGCCCCCTATCCGGTGGTCGACTCCACGGGGAAGCCCGTCGTCCCCCTCCTCGACTACAAAGGTTTCGCGATGACGCGCACGACGAAGGCGCCGGTGAGCGCGCGAAGGCTCATCGAGCATCTTTCCGGCATCGGCGTGCAGCAGCGCTTTTCCGCCGCCCTCTCCAAGCTTCCGGCGAATTCCGGGGCCTGGAAGGTTTCGGAGAAATCCAACCGCTACCACGCCGTTCTGGCGAGAAGCGCCGAAATAGGCGCCGTCATTCCCCCCAGCTCTGGCTACAGCGCCTACAAGAACACGATGTGGAAGATCCTGCGATTTATCCTCGCGGGCAGCATGAAGCCCGAAGCGGCCCTCGCCGAGGCGCGCCGCCTCATCGACGCCAACCTGGCGGACCAATGAATCCTGGAACGAAGATCGACA
>JBAZWK010000060.1:0-4498 GCA_041660365.1 Candidatus Shapirobacteria bacterium
GCGTTCCCGAGAATGCGGATGGATTCGAAGAGGGGCGGACTCACCCGCGAGCCAGTGACGGCCACGCGCAGTGGCATCAGCAGATTGCCCAGCTTGGCGTCGATCTCGACGGACCTCGCCTTGAAGCGCTCTTCCGCCGCCGGGATATCGGAGAAGTCGACGAGGCGGACGAGGACCAGGTTTTCCTCCAGCATCGCGATCGCCGCGCCTAAGTCGAGCTTTTTGGGGATGAACTCTTCGGCGGCGGGCAAAGCCGGCTTTCCGTAGAGATAGGCCATTACACCGGGCGCTTCGGAGAGGAGCTTGAGCCTCTCCTTGACGAGAGGCATGGCCTGAAGATCGAGAGCATCCGCGACCGCGTCGTCCACCGCGCGCAGACCCGCCTCCACGAGGAAGGGTTTTACGAGGGCGGCCAGCTCAAGGTCGGATTTGAGCCTGATATACTGTCCGTTGAACCACTCGAGCTTCTGGTAGTCGAAGATGGCTGGCGCCTTGTTCAGCTTCTCGAGCCTGAAAAGCTTTTCCATCTCCCCGAGGGTGAAAAGATCCCGGCCCTCCTCGAATGAGCAGCCAAGATGCGCAATGTAGTTGATGAGGGCCTCGGGAAGATATCCCGCTTTCCTGAACTCGTTGACGGCCGTGGCCCCATGCCTTTTGGAAAGCTTGTGGCCGTCTTGGCCGAGCACCATGGGCAGATGGCAGAGTTCGGGCATCTCCCAACCGAAGGCGTCGTACATGATCCTGTGCAGAGGTGCCGAAGGTATCCATTCCTGGGCGCGCATGACCTGGGTTATGCCCATGAGATGGTCATCCACCACGTTCGCCAGGTGGTAGGTGGGAAAACCGTCGGATTTGAGGAGGACGGGATCGGGGCTGATATCCTCGTTCTTCCATTCGATTGTCCCGAGCAGGCGGTCATGGAATACAGTCTTGCCTTCCATGGGTATCTTGAGGCGGATGACATGATTCCGACCCGCGGCGATGCCGGCCGCCACCTCGTCGCGTCCAAGGTTTCGGCAGTGTCTGTCGTAGCCCTGGTCACCCGTTTTTGCCAGCGATTGCTCTTCCCTGAGCTTGCCCAGACGATCCTCGTCGCAGAAGCAATAGTATGCCTTGTCCATGGCGACGAGCTTTTCCGCGTATTCCTTGTAGATGGCGAAGCGCTCCGATTGGATATAGGGAGCGGAAGGTCCTCCGATATCGGGACCCTCGTCCCAATAGAAGCCAAGCCATTGAAAGGTGTCGTAGAGATTCTTCACATATTCGTCGGAATAGCGGGTTCTATCCGTATCTTCGAGGCGGAGTATGAAGGTTCCGCCGCTCGACCTGGCGAAAAGATAATTGATCAAAGCCGTGCGTACGCCGCCGATATGCTGGTTCCCCGTGGGGGAAGGCGCATACCTTACTCTCGTGCTCATGGGAAGCTCCTTGTCTCGAAACGGACGCGCGAGTATAGCCCCCGCGACTCCGATGGGTCAAGCGCGCGCGTTGCCTCATAATTATTCTGGATGAAAGGAGAGGAATGCCTCATAAGTAAAACACGACGAAAGCTATAATCTTGGCCTCTAGGAGCTTAGTAAGCAGGGGGCCGCCAATGGAGCTTTCAATGCGAGCCAAACACGAAGTAATCGACCGAAGCTGTGTACGGTATCGAAAAGCGGGAAAAGCGCAGAAAACCAAGATTCTTGACGAGTTCGTGGAAACAACAGGCTATGTAAGGAAATATGCGTCATGGGTCTTATCGCACTGGAAACAGACCGTGGTAGAACGACGAAATGGCAAGGTTGTCAGGTTCAAGGTAGGTGCTCGGAAAGCCCTCCCTCGCTCCGGTCGACCAGTTGTGTACTACGAGAGCTTTTTTCTTGTGCTCAAGGATCTTTGGTTCCTTTTCGACTGCCTGTGCGGGAAACGGTTCGTTGCGATGATCCGCGTGCTTCTTGACGATGTCCTGGCCACGGACATGCTCGCCTGCGACGCCCCTGAGCGAGCCCTCCTCAAAAAGGTCAGCCCGGCCACGGTGGATCGGTTACTTGCCAGCGAGCGAAAAAGACTTACTCCTCATGGGAGTTCCATTACCCGCCCGGGCAGTCTCTTGAAACGCCAGATCCCCATCAGAACCTTCGCCGATTGGAGCGATGTCATTCCGGGATTCTTCGAAGCTGATTTAGTCGCCCACGACGGTGGCTCCGCCTTTGGAGATTTCCACTGTACGCTCACCATGACCGATGTCGCCACGGGATGGACCGAGATGACCGCCGTGCTCAACAAAGCCCAGATACACGTCTTCCCTGGTCTCCAGCTCATTCGAAACCGCATCCCCTTCCCACTGCTCGGCCTCGATACCGATAACGGCTCAGAGTTCGTTAATGGCCATCTCATGCATTACTGCGCTCAGGAACATATTACCTTCACCCGCTCCCGCCCCTACCGGAAAAATGATGGATGTTATGTCGAGCAGAAAAATAATTCCGTCATACGTCGATCGGTTGGCTATGCCCGGTTCGATTCCCCCACTGCACTTGCTACCCTCAACGCTCTGTATGAGCGGCTCAGATTGCTCACCAATTTCGTCTATCCGAGCGCAAAACTCATCGCTAAAACTCGCGAGGGTTCACAGGTCTGTCGGAAGCACGATATCCCCCAGACTCCCTTCCAGCGCATCCTCGCTCGTCAGGATGTCTCTCAGAAAATTAAAGACGCATTGTCCTCAGAGTATCGTCGAATTGACCCGCTCAACCTTGCCAGAGAATTCAAGACACTCCAGGATTCCTTGCTTCCTCTCGCTGCTCCAGTGACAAACCCTTTTAGGCCGTATAAGATTCTCCATACGCAGGCTTCGCCTGCCTTGCCTTAGTCGTGAAAGACTTATGAGGCATCCCTTTCTCCTTATCGTGTTTTACTTATGAAGCACCGGGGCGGAGACCGGTAGGACAGCCATCCCGTGCCCGGCTGACTCCCCGGAAGGCCTTGACTAAGACCTCGGCAAGCAGGTATAAATCTTCCGTTCCTGGCGAGGTAGCTCAGTTGGCAGAGCAAGCGGCTCATATCCGCTGGGTCGTGGGTTCAATCCCCTCCCTCGCTAGAAAAATCAGGGGCTGTCCAGGAAGAAATCCTGAACAGCCCCTTTTTCTTTCAGCCAAGGATTCTTCTTATTTGCCCTTCATCTGCGTAAAAGTCTTCTTGATCGATTCGACCTTGGCCGGATTATTGAGGAGATCCCATGCGGTGAGAGCCACGACCTTGGCAGCCTGGACGGTTCCAGCCCAAGCGGTGATGCCGTTCGTGACATCGCGGAACTGATCCGAATGCATGGCGGCATTGGTAGCGATCGGGAAGCTTACATTGAAAGTTGGATAGGCGTAGCCTACATTTCCCAGATCGGAGGACGCGAAGGAGGGGTTTTCGGCGGGAGGGGCTATTGGAAGTCCCAGCCGGGCCATCTCCTCGGCCACCAGATTCCTGTACTCGGGCACGGTGAGGGGGGCCAGGAGAGCCGTACGATTCGGGATGAAATTGAGCGTCGCGCCGGTGGCCAAGGCTCCTGCCTTAGCGCAGTTGAGCACCTTTTCATAGACGCTCAGCATCATGGCCGTATCGAGGGCGCGCACAGAGAAGTCTATCTCCGCCTCGGCGGGCACTATGTTGGAGGCGACGCCTCCCTTGGTGATTATCCCATGCATGCGTACATCCTGCCGCACGTGCTCGCGAAGCATATCCGTGGCGTTGAAGGTGAGGATGACGGCATCCAGGGCGCTGATGCCTTCCTGTGGAGCCATTGCGGCATGAGAAGCCAATCCCTTGAAGTTCAGTTTCATCCCCTTCATGGCGAGCATACGCTGATCGAGGGACCAGTCCGTGCCCGAACCTGGATGGGTGATGAGGACGAAGTCAGTGCCTTCGAAGTGTCCACCTTCGAGAAGGGATATCTTTCCTCCTCCGCGCGAACCCCGCTCCTCATCCGGTGTGCCAATGACGAGGATGCGTCCGGGGAGATTGGGCATTTTCGACAGGGCTACCGCCGCCATGAGCCCGGAGGTGGAGATGAGATTGTGGCCGCAGGAATGGCCATTCGCAAGGGCATCGTACTCGAGCATGATGGTGACGGTAGGGCCGGGCATCGATCCCAGGAATTCGGCACGGAAGGCAGTTTTCGATACTCCTCCGGGAATAAGATCGGCGGGAACCGCCAAGTCACCCTTGACCGTGAAGCCCAGCGCCTCCAACTCCTTCATGAGCAGGGCAGACGATTTGAATTCCTGCTGGCCCAGTTCCTTAAAACCCCAGATGGCATTACTTGTTGAGAAAGCCGACGCGGAATACTTGTCCACTTCACCGATGAGGGTTTCCGACGGCGATGCCCCTAGTGAGGCGACAGCCACCAAGAGCGTGACGAACACAAGCAAGCTGGTCATTCCCTTCTTCTTCATTGATGCCTCCATGCATAAATATTCGGTTTTTTTACTATAATATGCATTAATCCATGGAGCAAGTGCCGCTC
>JBAZWK010000061.1:0-2180 GCA_041660365.1 Candidatus Shapirobacteria bacterium
TCCCTCGAGTCGCGTATGAGGCAGGTGATTATGGAGGCGGGCATGAGGGCTGGCTGATCGCTTCCCATTCCCCAATGCTGCGCTTCTCCCATTGAGGGATCGAAGAGGTCCAGTCCCCCTCCCTCCGTCCCGACCCATAGCCTGCCCCTCCCTGCCTCGAGCAGGCTGAGTATCGAGGAAGATGCCAGGCTTTCCGGTCTTCCCTCCTCATGCCTGAAATGCCGTACCGAACCATCGGGGGATCGGAGCAGGAGTCCGGAACCCGATGTGCCTATCCAGAGCGAGCCGTCCTCTGCCGCAAGCACAACGCGCTGGTCTCCGGGATCGATTTCGCCTGCTCTTGAGCGAATGGCTGAGAAAGAATCGGTGAGCGGATCGAAGGTGAGGATCCCGGCCGTCCTGGATGAGGCGATGAGGGTTCCCGAAGGCAATTCGGCGATGGAGCTGATGGAATCGATCGCCTTTCCCTCGCGGGACATGGCATAGCGGGAGAAGGTCGCGGAGCGGAGGTCTCCCGTCAGCAGGCCTCCCCTGTCGAGACCTGCCCACATCAATCCCCTCCTGTCCCGCATCAGGAAACGTACTTCCTTCCCGTCGGCGAAGGAAGAGACGAGGGCCTCCATGCTGGAAGGATCGAGGATGCTCACGCCGCCCCCCTGGAAACCGGCCCAGATCTGCCCCCGCACGTCCTCTGCCAGAGTCGTCACCGGAGGAATCCGCCTTTCTTCTCCAGCTTCGCGCGTCGCATGCCTGAATCTCCCTTCCTCAAAAAGATCGATGCCGCCGTCGGCGAAGCCTATCCACAGGAATCCGAGGGAATCCTCGATTATCGCGCTCACCCTGTCCGAGGAGATGCTGCCCGAGTCGCGCGGGTCATGATGGAAAGCCGCGGAAGGCTTCCCTTCAGCATCGAAGGCGAGTAGTCCGGCGCCGTCCGTACCTACCCATATCACGCCCTTCGAATCGACAAAGAGCGAGTTCACTGCCTTCCCATCCAGTTCCCTCATGAATGCCAGGGCTGTTTCTCCATCCTCGGGATCCACGAACCTGACGGAACCGTCGGCCGAGCCGACGAGAATCCTCCCCGAATCATCCTGGGCGAGCGCGGAAATCCTATCGCCCTGATTGCCGCCATACCTCCCAGAGTTCTCGGGGGGCGAAAGTCTTATTCTCTCGAACCTGCCCGCGGTGGCATCATAGCGGGCAAGGCCTCCACCGTCTGTACCCACCCACAGGTCTCCCTTTCTGTCCTCGATCACCGCGCTTATCGAGGAAGAAGCCAGGGAATTCAGGCCAGGATCAGGCTTTAGGATCTTAAAACTATGTCCGTCGTATCGGTAAAGGCCCCCGGCCGCGGCGATCCACACAAAGCCCTGCCTGTCCTGAATGATGGAGGTGACGGAACCTCCTGTAAAACCTTCCTCCTTGCCGAGCAAGCGCCATTGGATCGATCCCGCGTCGAAGGCGAAGCTATATCCTGCCAACGAAAGGCAGATAAAGCTCAGGCAAACAAGGCGTCTCATACCCTGAACTCTCCATCGCGAAAGCCGTATATTTCCGCCGGGTTCAGTGCGATCTCGACACAGTGTCCGCCCGCTTCGAGAGCGGCAATAGCATCGTCCAACTTCCCTGCCTTCACGAGTAGATAGTCGGTATCGAAGGTTGAGACGGCAAAGATGCTCACCTTAGCCTCCGCCAGAATCCCGCTTGCTTCTGCGAGTACTCCCACGAGGCTGAAGTCGAGGGGACCCGCGATCTTAAGCGCTCGCCAGCCATCCTCTACCTTCAAGGCTCCCTCGAGCGTCCCGGAAGCGCATATTACGGAAACTTCCTCCTTTGTACTTGTCACGCAGCAAAAGGCCTGGCTCCGCAGATCGAGAGCGGGAACCTGTCCCGGGCCGAAGCGGAATACCGAGTATCCGCCCGGTAGAAGAATGAATCTCATGATTAATGTAGGTATCCCCTTTCCGTCTGAGAGGCAAGTCCCGAAGCCTTGAAACCCTCCGCAAGAATCGGGTGGCAAATATCCGGATTCCCACGTAATCTATATCCATGGACGAAACCCTATCCGATTATCACCGCGTCGAGGAAACCATTCGCTACCTGGAACTTCATGCCGCCGCGCAGCCTTCTCTGGACGAGGTCGCCGGACACATAGGCCTCAGTCCCTGGCATTTCCA
>JBAZWK010000061.1:2190-4417 GCA_041660365.1 Candidatus Shapirobacteria bacterium
CACACGCTGGGCAGGGGTCAGCCCCAAGCGTTTTCTCCAATACATCACCGTTGAGGCCGCCAAGAAACTCCTGGAAGAATCGGCCACGATCCTGGACACAGCCCTCGAAGTGGGGCTGAGCGGTCCTTCGCGTCTCCACGACCTTTTCATCAGCGCCGAAGCCGTGACGCCCGGTGAATACAAGAACTCAGGAGAAGGCATGGAAATCCGCTGGGGCATTCACCCCAGCCCCTTCGGCGACTGCCTCCTGGCGACGAACCGGCGCGGAATCTGTGCCCTCGAATTCTTGGGCGGACAAGCTGAGGCGGCACAAGAGAACCCAGCTCATGACAGAGCGCTTCCAGCCCTTACCGCCCTCAGGCTCCGCTGGAAGGGCGCGAAGTTCATCGAAGACCCCCTTCAAGGCGCTGTGGCCATGCGGCGATTTGTCCACGGAACAGCCAGCCAGAGCGAAGAGCCCTTGCGCCTCCATCTCAGGGGTACCAATTTCCAGCTGAAAGTCTGGCAAGCTCTCCTTTCGATCCCCGAAGGCACCTTGGTATCCTATGGCCGGCTCGCCGACATGATAGGCGCGCCCGGTGCATCACGAGCAGTCGGCACAGCCCTGGGCCAAAATCCCGTCGGGTTCCTGATACCCTGCCACAGAGTGCTAAGATCTACAGGCGCCTTCGGAGGTTATAAGTGGGGTATCGAACGGAAAAAAGCCCTCATCGCCTATGAAGCGGCAAAAAAAAGGCCGGGCTTATAAAGCCCGACCTTTTCCGGTATCGACACATCAGTTTCAGACCAGGAAATAGCGTCTCCCTAATCGTACTTATACGAAGTAAAGCCAGAATAGTCGTTTTTGATCTTGAGAATATCCATGACGGCTGATAGTGCGCCTTGATGGTGAATGCCATGCACCCGAACATGCAGGATAGTCCGGTAAAATATTTTTTCAAAGGCATCGCCCTTCGTATTCTTGTAGCGGACGACACTCTGCAACACTTCCCCGCTCGATTCATCGATGAGCTTGATCAGGAGTTCATCCAAGTCCCCAAGTATAATGAAACAGTTTTCGACAATATCACTCTCCACCTTCCCCGGTTCAGAAGTCAAATATCCATTTTTTCGAGACATGCATATTTTTCAAAAGAGGAAAACCTTCTGAGCCACAACAATTCCGCGAGCGCGATGTTCAATCGTACCCTTGATGGAACGGAAAAATGTCCCCGTATCCAAGTCCAGCGGTTCGCGGACGATACCATTTACTATTCCCTTGACTCGCTGATTCACCTGCTTGTTGTACCTTGCCATAGCCGATAAGCAGCTCTTCATAGACAACTTCCTTCTGTTCTATAACTATTTTTTCTGCCTATTGCATGGCATTTTCTATCGCCTTCAATATCACCTTGCTACTGTAAGTAGCTCCGGCAATGATGTCGACGTTTGTCCTCTGCTGGGCTATCACGTCTTCAACAATCCTCTCCGATGTTTTGCCCTGCCCATTGTCATGTCGCAATAAAAGTACATTCTCGATCAAGTGGTCCTTGACTATCACCTTTACTTTAACGTTCACTAGGAGAACCGTGTATTTTCCGAAGTATTCTCCATCGGTCACTTTCCCCATGTCAACATTCACTATGGTCGCATCAGCCAGCTTCCCGAGGTTTCTGTTCATGAGCAGATAGGCTCCAACGATTGTAACAGCCAGTAAAAGCACGATAATCAGCAGAATTTTTCCCAGCCTTCGCTTCTTCATATACGTTCCCTTCTATTAAGTTTGATCCTCATCGGATTTCAGGGCTTCTTATTTCCCTGTCATACTTTATTTTTTTTGCCCTAACTGGCGTTGTACAGCGTGTGGTATGATACAGTAAGCAATAAGGTTGAAACGGTTGTTATAAGTCTTCATTTCTATACTATGTATTGTACAATCACTATATTTTTACATTTTAAAGGACAAAATATGGGCACACTAAAAAACCAGATGATAGATTATATGGTCGCTCATGGATATTCAGATAAAACAATAAAATTGTATACTTGTTGTATTAAATGTTTTTCTTATCATTACATGAAATCTCCTCTTAAGATTTCTTATCAAGAAATTGAATCCTTTTTCCTCTACTTAAGAAAAGTAAGCGGTGAATCCTCACCATGGTGACAGAATAAAATAGAAGAATATCCTTCCTGAGAAGGGAGGGATGAAAATGTACCTACGGCGAGAACGGACCATCTACATCGT
>JBAZWK010000062.1:0-4341 GCA_041660365.1 Candidatus Shapirobacteria bacterium
CGGATCCACGCCAAAGAGAAGCGTAATCGCCCGCCCCATGCCGTCTTTCGTGAGCAGGCCAAAGGTAGCTGCCTGGGGGCTGAATCCCGCTACTCCTGCATCGGCAGACAAAAATTCTTCAATTTTCCTATAGTCCGGAACATTGGGAATGGGTTCGGCAAAACCATTCATAGCCTCCTGGCTGATAGAGAAAAGGGATAGGCTTCGATTTGCCGAGGCAGTGATAATAAGGTCGCCCGAAAAGTTATTGGTGTAGGTAGTCTTTATTCCTTCGGTTGCGGTCTTAACCAGGGAATTCCCAAGCACGAGGATTATCATGCCTACCATGAGAATGAGCCCAATGATAAGTGTTTTAACCTTATGCTGAAGGAGGTTTCGAAATGCAATTTTTAAAAGGACCGGCACGCTAGGCCCCCTTGCGGATGTTTTCGGTGATTAAGCCGTCTTTCAAGCGGATCACGTGATCGGCGATACCTACCACCGAGGCGTCATGGGTGGAAAAAATAAAGGTAGTATCCATTGCATGGTTGATTTTCTTCATCAGCTCGATGACTTCCTCGCCGGTTTTCGAATCAAGATTCGCTGTAGGCTCATCGGCTAAAACTATGGTGGGTTTTGTCACAAGAGCTCGGGCGATGGCCACCCTTTGCCTTTGTCCGCCGGAAAGCTCGTTGGATTTGTGGTGCATCCAGCGCTCAAGCCCAACCTGATTTATGAGATATTCGATCCATTCCTTATTGTGCTTTTTATTTTCGGGATTATTAGCTCCTCCCTTGCCCAGAAGCAGCGGAAATTCGATGTTCTCGTACACATTCAGAACAGGAATCAGATTGAAGGATTGAAAAATAAATCCAATCGTTTCATGGCGCAGCAAGGTGGTTTGATAATCCGAAAGCAGGGATATGTCCTTGCCATTCACTATAACCTTGCCTTCGCTCGGCGTATCCATGCATCCGATCATGTTCAGAATCGTCGACTTGCCCGAACCTGAGGGACCCGCGATAGAAATAAAGTCGCCCTTTTCTATATTAAAGCTTACCCCCCGTACCGCAGGCACCAGTACCGTCCCGAGAGAATAGTTCTTTTTTACATTTTCCAAGCTCACTATAGCCATATATTCCTCCTGAATTGCCTTTTGCAATATTAGATATTTTATATATAGCAAATAGCATGCCAAAAATGATTTTATGCCAAAGAAAGCTTTAAATATAAATTATTTTATTACGCTATATTAATTTACTAATATAGTACAAGACTTGCTTGCCAGAAGGTCTTCCCTGTAAACCATGGACACAAAAAGAAATGGGTATTAAGTACTCACTCGGTTGGGTAAAATAGGTCTATAGGCATGAGAGCACAGGGGGTTCGATTCCTCTATGTGCGTTTACGCACAGACCATGCTGCCGGCTAGGCGTATCGTAAAAGCAAGGGCAGTGACATAGCATCCTAAAGGCATCGATCTTCCCTCGAAAGAAATTCTCTATAGGCAAGGAGAGAAGAGATGTTGGAACTCATTTCAGTCATATTAGTTGTCCTCTGGATCTTGGGATTGGTCACCTCATATACAATGGGCGGCTTCATCCACATCCTTTTAGTCATCGCGGTGGTGCTCGTACTGCTCCGTCTCATCAGAGGCCGACGCCTGTAATTCCCCTACGGGCTAAGAGTCGGCCTCGGTCAGTTCGGGGCGAGTCCCCGAAAATAGGCTTTCACGTTTTTTGCGCGCAGTAATAAATAAATGAAGTAAATGACGGTGACAAGCGTGTTCAGGACGATTATCTCGCCGTGCGTGGCGTCTATGAGGGAAATGCCGGCAAGGAAATTGTAGAGAACGTGCACGATCACGCAGAGCCTCAGGTTTCCGGAGGCAAGTATGACGGCCATGAACATGAATCCTACGGAGAAGGCGTTCAATATCTGGAGCAGCGTATCGGATCCCGACTGACCGACGGCCACCATGCTGACGATGTGCCCGATGGCGAAAGTGAGGCTGATGAAGGCGACCAGGATGTACCGGTTCCATTTCTTTTCCAGCGCCTTAAACATCAGACCTCTGAATATGATTTCTTCCATGAAGCCTACGCCGACATACATCGTCAAGAGAGCGAGGGCGTCGGCCGCGGATACCGAGCTGTCGAGGCCGTAGATGAGGTTAAAAAACGGGAGGGCGAGAACGGGGATATAGAACAGCATGACGGAGGCTTTTTCGGTGGGTTTGGCGAGAAGTCCGATGGCCTTTGCAATGCCCGTATTCTTCAGGTAAAAAAAACAGATCGTCGCCGCGAATATGGAATGGGCCAGTGCTTTGGATTTAACACATATTTAACATTCACCTACCGGTAATTTCATCAACCTCCGCTAATTTTGTCCACGTCAGGCTGGACAAGGGAAAAAAGTCCGGAACCTGGCGCAACGCTTATACCGGAGGAAACGATGAAGAAAAGACTGTTGGCTTCGCTGCTCGCGTTCCTGACCATGGCTGTTTTCGCTCAGGGCAAGTTCGCCTGGGTCGATTCCATGTCCGACGACAAGGACAAGATCCTGCCCGGCGTCAATCCCGCAAAAGTGGTAGGAACTATCATCACCGCCGGTTCGTCGACGGTCTTCCCGCTTTCGGAAGCCATCGCCGAGCGCTTCGCCAAGGAAGGCTTCGCCGGTCAGGTGACGATTGACTCCATTGGATCGGGAGCTGGCTTCGAGCGCTGGGCCAAGGCGGGCGAAACCGATATCGCCAACGCTTCCCGCGCCATTAAATCGAGCGAAAAAGAATCCGCCGCCAAGCTCGCGACCCCAAGGACCCCCATCGAGTTCCGCGTAGGAACCGATGCCTTGGCCGTCGTCGTGAGCTCGAAGAACAGCTTCGCGAAGGACATCACCGTGGAGGAAATGGGCAAGCTTTTCTCGACGGCGACCTACTGGTCCGATGTCCGTTCGACCTGGCCCAGGAAAGAAGTGAAGCGTTTCTCGCCCGGCACCGATTCGGGCACCTTCGACTACTTTGTCGAGCATGTGTTCAAGACCAAGAAGGAACCACTCCTCAGCGCCAAAAATCTCCAGCTCTCCGAGGACGACAACGTCCTCGTGCAGGGGGTGGCGGGCGATGAATACGCGGTGGGATACTTCGGATTCGCCTACTACGTCGAAAACAGAGGCAAACTCAAGGCGCTCGCGGTCGATGGGATCGCGCCCTCGGGCGAGACGGTGGACGCGGGGACCTATCCCCTCTCCCGCCCTCTCTTCCTCTACTCCGACGCGCGGATCATCCAGGAAAAACCCCAGGTCGCCGCCTTCCTCACCTACTATCTCACCTATGTGAACGACCTGATCGTGAAGGTAGGGTACTTCCCTGCCCCTGCCGCGGCCATGAAAGCTTCTAAGAGCGCCCTCGCGGCGGCCATGAAAGGCCGGTACTGATGATTAAGGCTTTTCCGGCACGCGGCCTCGCCCGGCCTCCCAGGCCGGGCGAGGCCGTCATCAAGGCCTTCCTCTTTTCCTGCGCTGCCTTTTCCATTCTCACGACAGCGGGCATCGTCCTCATTCTGGGTAAAGAGACCTTCTCCTTCTTCAAGGAAGTGTCCATCGTCGAGTTCCTCACTGGCAGCCTCTGGCAGCCCGCCATAGGAAAATTCGGCATTCTCCCTTTAGCTTCGGCCACTCTCGTGACAAGTCTCATCGCCATGGCCGTAGCCCTCCCCCTCGGTCTCATGGTAGCTGTCTATCTTTCGGAATACGCCCCTTGGGGGGTTCGGCAGTTTTTGAAGCCTACTCTCGAGGTTCTCGCCGGCATACCCACCGTGGTCTACGGCTATTTCGCCCTCTCCACGGTGACGCCACTCCTGCGCGGCATTATCGGGCAGGACCGTCTGCAGGTCTACAACATGCTTTCGGCGGGGCTCGTGATGGGCATCCTCATCCTCCCCCTCATAGCCTCCATGTGCGAGGACGCCCTCTCCGCCGTGCCACGTACAATGAGGGAGGCGGCTTACGCCACCGGCGCGACCAAGCTGGAAGTGACGACCCAGGTGGTCGTCCCCGCCGCTTTTTCGGGCCTTGCGGCGGCCTTCATCCTCGGTCTCTCGAGGGCCGTGGGCGAGACGATGATCGTCGCCCTCGCCGCCGGGGCCGGACCCAACCTCACCCTGAATCCGCTGAAGTCGGCCGAAACCATGACGGGCCACATCGTCAGGATTTCAGGCGGCGACCTTTCCTACGATACCATCGACTATTCGAGCCTCTTCGCCATAGCCGCCACCCTCTTCGTCATCACGATGATCCTCAATATCATCTCCCGCCGCATCGTGGGCAAGCGCAGGGAGGTGTACGAATGAACGGCGTGCATGC
>JBAZWK010000063.1:0-4336 GCA_041660365.1 Candidatus Shapirobacteria bacterium
AAGGAATCCGGCGAGCTCTGCCTTATGTCCGCGCTCCTGGGCGAAAATCGCGATCTCTTCTTCCCCAAACTCGACGCGGAAGCGAATCTCATAACGTTCTCCGAGATCGCGGAACGGTATCTTAAGGCGCGGGGCTATGAACCTGTGGAGTGTTCGAGCGAGGACGAAGCCCGCGCCCGTGTGAGCGAATTGAAAGCACAAGGCAAGTGGCCGGTTTTCTTTTTCGCGAGCGACACCACGGGCGAAAAGGACTTCGAGGAATTCTTCACCGACAAGGAAAGCCTCGATATGAAGCGCTTCGAATCCATAGGCGTCATCAAAAATGATCCGGCTTATGACGCTCCCGCTCTGGAACGATTCGAGTCCGAGATACGCGCCATGCGCTCGCGTGGGCGCTGGACGCGCGCCGAGCTCATCGATCTTTTCAACGCCACAATCCCCGAATTCGCTCATAAAGAAACCGGCAAATTCCTCGACGGTAAGATGTAAGTTAAAATTCGGGGTCTGACCCCAAATTTCAACTTTATTGCATTTTGATCGACACTAGGTTACACTTAGTGTTACTTATTGTCGATCGGGGATGAAATGCAACCAGTCAAAATCTTTACGGAGATACTCGCGCGGCTCGCCGACCGTGAGCACTACCTTTTCTCGCTGCGCGATCTCCACGCTCTTTTACCCGAGTCATCCTACGATACCTTCAAGACTCTTGTTTCCAGGGCGTCGAGGACGGGATCGCTGAGGCGACTGTGCAGGAATCTTTATATCTACGAAAAAGTGGATTACCCGCGAGATAGCGTGCTGTTCCATGCCGCGGTACGTCTGCGCGCCGAGTGTTTCAATTATTTGAGTCTTGAAACGGTGTTGTCTGACGCGGGCGTTATTTCCCAGATACCATTTTCCTGGATTACGGTCATGAGTTCTGGCCGATCCGGAAACATTGAATGCGAGGGCTTCGGCACGATCGAATTCATCCATACGAACAAGACTCCCGACCGGCTCGCTCCTGAACTCACCTGGGACAGGCAATATCGACTATGGCGAGCTTCTGTCGCCCTCGCGCTTACGGATATGCGTTCAGCCAAACGGCCGATGGATCTCGTCACTCAAGGAGAGAACCGATGAGTCTCTTCGACGCGCTCGTCGACGAAGCGATCCGCAATAGCCCCGAACTAGCGGTGCTCAGACCAGTCGTCGAAAAAGAATTGCTCCATCACGATATCATGCGATTGATGAGCGATGCGGGGTTGTTGGTCCACCTTACCTTTATCGGAGGCACCTGCCTTAGAGCTTGTTACGGTTCTGAGCGGCTCAGCGAAGACCTCGATTTTGCGGGTGGGGCTGACTTCGATCCTTCCCGGCTCTCGGGGCTGGCAAAATCGCTCGTGAAGGGACTTGGTGAAAAATACGGGTTGCTTGTTGAAGTATCGGAACCGGTCAAGGAGACCGGAAACGTCGATACGTGGAAGGTGAAAATACAGACCAGGCCTGAACGCAAAGATCTGAAAGCCCAACGTATCAATATCGACATCTGCTCCATCCCCAGCCATGAGTCTCGTCCTATGATGCTTCGCAATCGATATGGCATGGATATGGTAACTTCGGGGCTCATTCTTCGCGCGCAGAGCACGGAGGAAATCCTCGCCGATAAGTTCATCGCGTTGGCCTTCAGGCCGAATAGAATCAAGAACCGCGATCTATGGGACATTGCCTGGCTCGAGCGGCAGGGTGTTGCGTTGAATACCGATTTTATTGCCCTAAAAATAGCCGATCACCATAAAACGATGTCAGAGTTTTTGGATTCGCTCACGGCGCGTATCGGCCTTATCGGCGGCGCCCTCTCGATCCGTGAAGACTTCCGGAACGAGATGCGTCGGTTCCTCCCGTCGGGACCGATTGTCGAAACCGCTCTCTCCGACGATTACTGGCTCTACCTCCTAGCTATTCTCGCCGATGACCTACAAAAGTTAACAAACGGGGTCTGACCCCAAATTTCAACTTTTAGGATGGCCCATGCCAATGCCCACGATCGCGCCTCTGCTCATCCGCCTCTTCGACATTATTTTTTCATTCGTCGCCATGCTTATTCTCTTCCCTTTTATGCTGCCCATCATGATCGGCCTGAAGTTCACGGGCGAGCACTATATCTTCTACCTGCAGCCCCGCGTCGGCTCGGGCGGCCGCGACTTCAATGTTTTCAAGTTCGCCACCATGCTTAAAGACAGTCCCAACCTGCCAGGCGGCGTCCTCACGCAGAAAAACGATCCGCGTATCCTACCGATGGGCAATTTCCTGCGCAAGACGAAGATCAACGAGCTTCCCCAGCTCATCAACATCTTCTTGGGTCAGATGAGCTTCGTCGGCCCTCGCCCGCAGGCGAGACGTCACTATGAGCTGTATTCGGCGCCGGTCCGCGCGGCCATTGACGCCGTGCCGCCCGGGCTCACGGGCATTGGCTCCGTGGTTTTCCGTGACGAAGAGTCTATCTTGGACGAGGTTCAAGGTGATCGCGACCATTTTCATGACACCGTCATCGCTCCCTACAAAGGCGATCTCGAGGTCTGGTGGACGCGGCACAGGAGCCTCGGCAACTATTTCAAACTCATCTTTCTCACCGCCTGGTCTTTGGCGAGCCCGCGAACTACGTTATGGGAAAAGTGGTTTAAGGATCTGCCTGCTCCCCCTGAAAAGTTAAAATTCGGTGTCTGACCCCAAATTTTAACTTTTTGAATCGTCCACCGCTCTTCCGTGCGTTTGGATATCGTACACGGAGGTGCCTGGTCATGTCGCGATTGCCACGAACGAATCGCATCGGTCTCTACCATGTCATCAACAGGGGCGTCGAGAAGCGGTTGATTTTTCTGGACGATCCTGATCGTCTGCGATTCCTGACTCTCGTCGACGAACAGAAAGCGGCCTTTGATTTCAATGTCGTCGCCTACTGTCTTATGCCGAATCATTATCACCTATTGCTCGAGATGAAGGCTGAGAATCTTTCGTTCGCGCTCAAGCGCCTGGACCAGGACTATACGCAATATTTCAATCGCAAATACAACCGCGTCGGCTCCCTGTGGCAGGGTCGTTTTAAATCCTGGTTTGTGTACGATGAAAAGTATCTACGCGTCTTGATACAATATATTGAACGCAACCCTATCAAGAAGGGCATAACATCGCGGATTGGCGAATACCGCTGGGCGAGTTCAGTAACGGAAAACCCCGCGCTCAGTCAGAATGAAATCGCCCAACTTACTGAATTCTATAGCACGAAGTTTCTGCCGCAAGCCGAAGCCGCCGAAGCCGCCATGCGGGAATCGCTCCCGCAACATTTTCTTATCGCGAATTTAGCGCGTAAACGTGATGGTACAAAGCGTGCAGCCCGCGACGAAGCCATCGAGAGTGCCCTTCGCGATGGTTACAGCCAATCGCAAATAGCCCGCTACCTCGGCCTCACCCCCGCTGCCATCTCCAAGCGCATAAAGTTAAAATTCGGGGTCTGACCCCATTTTTTTAACTTGCATACAATACCTTCTTGCATTACTATACTAAAATGTAAGGAGATAGAAATGCACATTACTGCGACGATCACTGACAAAGGTCAGGTTACGATTCCCAAGGCAGTTCGCAATCGAATAAAGGGTCGAGTGATAGAGTTTGTTGTCGAAGATGACCGCATAGAGATTAAATCCATCCAAAGCATCGGTGGCGCTCTATCGAACTATGCTTCTTCCTATACACCGCTCGATGTGGTTCGCGAATCAGTGTGGGGCACTCATGAACCCAACTGATATGACGCTTCCCGATACAAACATCATTCTTCGTTATCTGCTGAACGATGAACCAGTGCTTTCCGCCAAAGCTCGCTCGTATTGGGAAAATGTCAGGGATGGCACAACACGGGCAAAACTCACCGAAGGAGTACTGATGGAATGTGTTTACGTTCTGCAGCGCTTCTACAAAGTGCCCAGGGACGCGATAGGCGCAACATTAGCCGCGCTGTTGGCGTATAAAGGCCTCGATTCTTCCAATCTTGACCTCTTTCGGGCATCCCTTGAGGTGTATGGCCAGACAAAACTCGACTTTATCGACTGTATCCTCTATGCCCGCGTAAAAGCAGGTGAAGGTCGCGTCATCAGTTTTGATGAAAAGCTGAATAGTCTCTGCAAAAGTTAAAATTCGGGGTCTGACCCCAAATTTTAACTTTCAAGGAAAGGAATCCCAATGAGAAAATTGGCATCCATCCTCGTCACTGGAGGTTCGGGTTTCATAGGCTCGAACTTCATCCATTGGCTTTTCGCCAGGGGTGATTTCTCCGGCCGCATCGTCAACCTCGATGCGC
>JBAZWK010000064.1:0-3090 GCA_041660365.1 Candidatus Shapirobacteria bacterium
TTTGGACCGTATTCGGTGAACAACGATTTCTTTTTTAAGAAACACGAGGAACTTAAACTCCGTCGACCAGAACTGCGAGCGAGACATGGAATTAAACCGGAAGATACGGTTTTACTTTTTGTGGGTAAATTAATAGAAAAGAAGCGGCCGCAGGATTTGCTGGCGGCTTATAAAAAATTAGTTGTTAAAAATCCCAATTTGAAGCTTGTATTTGTCGGTGATGGTGCCCTGCGACCGGAGTTGGAAAAAGAAGCGGCCGAGTTGCCAGGTGTGGTTTTTGTGGGTTTTAAAAATCAAACCGAGTTACCGGAATTTTACACCTTGGCGGATGTTTTTGTTCTGCCTTCCGGAATGGGGGAAACTTGGGGTTTGGTGGTAAATGAGGCAATGTGTTTTGGGTTGTCGGTTGTGGCTTCTGATCTGGTGGGTTGTGGTCAAGATTTGGTTAGAGATGGGGAAACCGGGTTTATTTTTAAGTTCGGAAATATAGAAGATTTGTCGGAAAAAATCTTAGGACTTATTTCTAACAAAAAGAAAATTAATCTTTTAGGGGAAAAATCTATAGAGATAGCAAATCTTTATAGCCACAAAAAAACAGTGCAAGAAATATTAAATATATTAGATCATATAAAACCGTCACGTGTTATTCGGTTTTTAGTAGTTTTTTTTGGAAAAATTAAATTATATTTATTTTTTATTCCGGAGCTATTTTTTTACAGTATAAAAGACTTTCTCTTTAGGAATAAGGGGTCAGTTTATTTTAATTTTAATGGGGAAAAATTAAAATATTTAAGAAAAATTTATAATTTTTCTTATAGAAATGAAAGAGCGGTAGAAATTCCAATAGCGGAGTTTTTATGGAAAAAATATAATCCAGTTTCTGCTTTGGAAATTGGTAATGTTTTAAGTCATTATGGTTGGACAGGACAAGTTATTATAGATAAATATGAAGTTGCAAAAAATGTTTTGAATATTGATGCGGTTGATATTTCTACGGACAAAAAATATGATTTAGTGGTTAGTGTTTCTACTATAGAGCATATAGGTTGGGATTGGGGAGAGGAAAAAGATTTTGATAAATCGATATTTGTTTTAAATCGTGTGAAAAAAGTATTAAATCCCGACGGACACATGATAATCACTTTGCCGTTGGGTTTTAACAAGTATTTAGACCTTTTCCTAAAAAACAATCCTGATTTTTTTTCTGAAACCTACTTTCTAAAACGAATTTCTAAGGATAATAAATGGACTCAGTGTTTGTATGAAGAGGTTAAAAATTGTAGTTATGGAGAGCCCTTTGAAGCCGCTAATGCAATTATGGTTGGAATATTTAATAATTAATAAAAATGAAGAATTTTATAAAAAACATCTTAAGTCTGATAAAAACGAAAAGTTTTCAAGATTCTATTGTTGATTTAGAGAGCTTGAAAAGTTGGTCGAAAAAATTTAATACAGGAGCTTTTAATTGTCAGTGGATAAGAGCATATATGGTTTTTTCTTTTTTTAAGAAATATGAGTGTACCTCTTTTGTGGAGACGGGCACATACCATGGCTATACTACGGCTTTTGTAAAAAAGATTTTTTCTACCAAAGTTTTTTCTTGTGAAATAAGCAAAAAAAATTATTGGATTGCTAAAGTCTTTTTATTACTAGCTGGTCGAGTTAAATTATTTAATTTAAACAGCCCAGATTTTTTGAAAAAAATTTCCGTGGAGGAAGTTGGTAGTAATCCGATGTTCTATTTAGATGCGCATTGGTACAATTATTTGCCGCTTAATGAGGAGTTAAAAATTATCTTTGAAAAATTTGATAAGGCAGTTATAGTGATAGACGATTTTGAGGTTCCTAATAAAAAATTTGGATTTGATAGTTATGAAAACATCAAATTAAATTACGAATTAATAAGAGAAACCTTGGAAAATAATTCAAGTAATAAAAATTTTAGTGTTTATTATCCAAATTATGAACCGGAGGTAGAGGTGGGTGGAAAAAATAGGGGATTTGTATTTATAAATTACAATCAATCATCATTGCTTATGGATAGATTTCCATTTAATCTCTTAAAAAAACATGAAGGTTGAGGTTGCGGTTGTTGTCCCGAATTATTCGAGTAAAAAATCAAGAGAGTTTTCTATTGTTCCTCAGTACTCACAATCCTATCCATTTATACAAGGATTAGAAGAAAGAGGAATTCGGGTGTCTACTTTAGATGGGGGTGAGGTTAAGTTGGATGGGAGGGAAATTAGTGATTGGTGGCGTGGATATCTATCCGTACCCAAACTAATAAGAATAATTAATAAGCATAGGATAGTTTTTATTTGGTCCACTCTTGGGGTGATGTTGTCAGCACTTTCAGAATTACCGTTTTTAAACTTTTTAAAAGATAAAATAATTTTGGTTTTGTTTTATAACCACAACCCAAATCACAACTTATTAAAGAAAATATTATTAGATAAACTAATGTATTTTGGATTAAAAAACTGCAAAGCGGCACTTTATATGCTTGAAAAACACATTAAGGAAGCCAAGAGTATTTATGCGTTGGATGATAAAAAAATTGTTTATTGTCCGGCTGGAGTGGATGTAGTTTTTTTTAAACCGAAATCGGAGATTTTAGATAAAGAGAAAGAATATGGGGTTTCTGAACAGATATTAGAGTTTGTAAAAAAACCTTATATCGTGGTTTCTGGAGATCAACTTAGAAGTGAATCGGATATAATCGAAGTTTTGGATGGTTTAAATTTTAGTTTGGTCCGCTTGACCCAAAACACACACATAGAATATTTTTGGAAAAATAAAAAACCAAGCTTCCCGGTTTTTTGTGTTTCTCATTTAAATCCTTTTGAAGTTAGATATTTGTATCAAAATGCTTTTTGCTGTTTAAATTTAGTGGATAATTCCTGGCAACCAGCCGGATGGACAGCAATAACAGAAGCCATGGCGTGTGGGTTGCCGGTAATTATGAATAGTGGTCTAGTTACTGAGGAAATTAATCGTTTGAGTTTTACGAAAAAACCATTTATAGAAGTAAATGGTTTTTCATCTGCAAACATAAAAGAGAAAATTTATACCTTAGTTAAAGATGCAGAA
>JBAZWK010000064.1:3100-4278 GCA_041660365.1 Candidatus Shapirobacteria bacterium
GCAGAATATAAAAACAAACTAGGTTTATTGGCCAGAAATTTTGTTTTAGAAAAGCTGGACATAAACAAATCCGCTGATTTAGTTTCAAATTTTATTAAAAATTTGAGTTTATAATTATGAAAATTTTGCACATTGTGCCAACCTATTTTCCAGCCACTCGTTATGGCGGGCCGATTCAAAGCGTGCACGATTTAAACAAGGGTTTGATTGGGTTGGGCCACCAAGTGACAGTTTTTACAACTAATGTAGATGGAGATAAGGATTTGTTGGTGCCCGTGGGGAAACCCCAATTTTTGGATGGGGTGGAGGTTTGGTATTTCCCGGCTATTTTTCGGCCTTGGTTTTATTCCTCTGCTATGAGGAGAGCATTAATAGAAAAGACCAAAGAATTTGATTTGGTTCACATTACTTCGGTATTTTTAGCAGTTTCCACTTTGGGCGCGCATTATGCTAGAAAATTTAATAAGCCATATATAATTTCCCCTCGGGGTAGTTTGATGGTGAAACCGCTTAAAAAATCAGGCCTTAAAAAGAAGATTTATTTAAATCTGATTGAACGGCGTAATTTGTCGGGCGCATCGGCAATTCATTTCACTACTGAGCTGGAAAAAGCCGAATATTTAGCTGCTAAGTTGCCGTTAAAAGATTTTGTGGCAGTCCCTAATTTTTTGGAGCCGGTTAATAAATTTCCGGAAAAGGGGGTATTTAAAACCAAGTTGGGCTTGAGACCGGAAGATAAAATCATTCTTTCTTTGGGGCGCCTAAATTGGAAAAAGGGGTTTGATACCTTAATTCCGGCCTTTGCGGAAGTGGTTAAAATTATTTCGGCGGCCAAACTGATTATTGTGGGTGGAGACGAGGGAGGATATAAAGAAAATATTCAAATTTTAATTTCTAAGTTTCAATTAAAAGACAAAGTTATCTTTACCGGAGAACTGAGAGGAGAAGAAAAACTTTTGGCCTATCAGGATGCGGAGATATTCGTTTTGCCGTCGTATGCGGAAAATTTTGCCATGACGGTGCTGGAGGCGGCGCAATGCGGTTTACCTAGCGTGGTAACTCCGGCGGTGGGTTTGGCGGAAGAAATTAAAAAGTTTGGGGCCGGTTTAGTAGTGGAAAAAACTCCAACCGCTTTTGCCGCGGCAATAAAAGATTTATTAGGGGACGAATCAACGAGA
>JBAZWK010000065.1:0-4126 GCA_041660365.1 Candidatus Shapirobacteria bacterium
TCGAGATGAACCATCCCTAGGGATTTAATCCCTCTGAAAGCACCAGGGAGACTACCTGGTTGATAGGGTGGAGATGTAAGCGCAGTAATGCGTTCAGTCGACCACTACTAATCTGCTGTGAGGCTTGACCATATTATCCTTCACTTTTTGAAACGATAATTTATCGCATACTTCCTTGATACGAAGGCGTGTCGCGCTCCTTAACGGCGACCGATCGAATGAGTTTGTGTGAATCCGGACCTGCTTCCCGTATGAAGAAAACGCTTCATTGCGTTCCTTCTTCCCTTTTTTCAGGTAATTATGCCTGGTGACTATTGTGAAGAGGCCACACCCGTTCCCATTCCGAACACGGAAGTTAAGCTCTTCAACGCCGATGGTACTGCCTTCGAGGTGGGAGAGTAGGTCGTCGCCAGGCTTTTTTTATTCAAAGAGCTCACCGCAGGGTGGGCTCTTTGAATACATAGAGTCTAAGAAGGCCTAGCAGTATTTGAGCGAAAAGAACGTCGCGGTGATCGCACAGCGGCGTGCGAAAATACTGCCGAATGAACGCCGCCAGGCGTTCATTGGTGGCCAGGCTTTTTTTTATATATAAAGGCTCCCCGCAGGGAGCCTTTATGCATTATACAACCTTGGGTAGTGCTTGAATGGGGTAGCCGCGGCTCAGGCTCTCCAAAAAGGCTTCGTGAAGATCACGAGGACGGTATATACCTCGAGCCGTCCCACGAGCATGATGAAGGAAAGCCATATCTTGATCCACCAGGGGAAGAAGGAATAATTCGCAGCTGGTCCTACAAGGCCGAGGCCTGGGCCGATATTGCCCAGGGTGGCAAGGGTGGCCGTCACGCTCGTGGTCAGATCGAATCCACCTAGGCCTATCACGACGAAAGAGAAAACCATGACAACGAAGTAGAGGAAAACGAGGGCGGCTGCATCGTAGACTATGTTTTTCCTGAGCGGCTTCCCGTTGACGAATATCGCGTAGACGCCTTTAGGGTTCATCAGGTAGCGCATCTCCGTGATGGACATCTTGAAGAGCGTTACGATCCTGATGACTTTTATGCCTCCTGCGGTCGACCCGGCGCAACCTCCAATGAACATGAGGAAGAATAGCACAGCTTGCGAAGCCGCTGGCCATTTCGCGAAATCATCGGTGGCGAATCCCGTTGTGGTGAGGATGGAAGCGCTCTGAAAGCCCGCGTAGCGGAAGCTGTTGAGGAAATTCCCGAAGAGTCCGTGAGCGCGGAGGTCGATGGCGATAATAAAGGTTGTTGCGAAGAATATCGCTATATAGGTACGCAGCTCTGAATCCTTGGCGACGAGGCGTCCGCCCCCCTTCAAGAGCCTGTAGAACAATGTAAAGTTTATCCCAGCCAGAACCATGAAAATTGTAATTATGATATCAATATAGGCTGATCGGTAAAAACCGATGCTCGCGTTCTTTATGCCGAACCCGCCCGTCGCGAGGGTCGCGAAGGCGTGGCAGATCGCGTCGAACCAGGGCATGCCGCCAAAAGCCAGCAGCAGAATCATGATGAAGGTCAACCCGACATAGATGAGCCAGAAAATCTTGGCAGTCGCCGAAATCTTCGGGGTTATCTTGTCGACGGACGGTCCGGGCGCCTCGGCTTCCATTAGCCGCAAACCCCCGAAACCAAGGAGGGGAAATACGGCGACGGTGAGGACGACGATGCCCATTCCGCCCAGCCAGTGGGTCGAGGCGCGCCATAGAAGGAGTGACCGTGGCAAGGCCTCCACATCTGTGAGAATGCTGGCGCCTGTCGTCGTGAAGCCGCTCATCACTTCGAAGAAGGCGTCGATGAAAGAAGGGATATAGCCGGAGAGAACGAAGGGGAAAGCCGCGATCGTGCAAGCCGTGATCCATGTGAAGGTGACAAAGAGAAAGCCTTCCCTATTCGTCAGGAAAGGTCTTTCGTCATCCCTGCAGATGATTGCCATCGTTCCCAGGAAGAGGAATCCACAGACTGCCGGAATCAGCAGAGCCGAAGTGGTTTTCCAAGCTTCACCCTCCAGGGCGGAGAATCCGGCGATGGCGAGGAGGAAAAGCGACAGGAGCCCAGCGACTATGGAGAGCATCCTCAATATCGATTTAGGATGCATCCTCAGTCTCCAAACAGGCTTTCAATCTTACTTATCTGCTCTTTGGGGATCACGAGGCCAACGATATCCTTCGCCTGGATCCTGGTGTCTCCCGTCGGAATGATCGTCGCGCCTTCATGGATGACGAAAGCCACGAGGTTACCTTTGGGCAGGCCGAGGTTCTTGATGCAGTCGCCCGCATGGCTGAATTCGGTCCCTATGCTCAGTTCGATCAGCTCAAAATCACCCTCCGTGAATCCATGGAGGCGACGGATATGGGCTTTGCGCAGTATATCCAGGATAGCACCGGCGACGACTGATTTCTGATTTACAAGAGCATCGATACCGACAACGCCCTCAAGACGCATATACAGATCGTTGAAGACCACGGCGAGGACACGCTTTACGCCCGACTGTTTGGCGACAAGGGCTGTGACTAGATTGTCGCTCTGCGATGAGGTAAGGCAGAAGACGATATCGGAGCGATCTATACCTTCCTCCTCGATGAGGAATTCGTCCGACAGTCTCCGGCACACCACCTCGACGTCGGGGAATTCCCTCGATATCGCTTTAGCGTTCTCGTAGTTTTCATCGATCACCCTGATGACAGGGTTGCCCAAGAGAGAGAGGGAAGTTCCAGAGGCTATGGCAGCCTGGCCTTTCCGGCTGGCTGCCGATTCGGGACCGGGAACGCCCAAGGCTTTCAGTACGACTCGGCACAAGGTGCTCCCGCCAAAAAACGCGAGACGCTTGAGGCGCAGGGAGGGGCGGGAAGTCTGGCCGAAAAGATGATCCAACTCCCTGGGTTCACCCAGGAGGTAGACGAGATCGCTCTGCTGGATGACGAACTGGCCTGTTGGGGTGATGAGAACGCCGCCTCGAACGACTGCTGGAATCATAAAATCACGCCCGACCTTGGCCCTGATCTCCTGGAGGGTATTGCCCGGGAAGCGTTCATCCTCCGATGCAGAAATTTTTCGAAGCTGGATGCCCGCTTCCTTGACGTCGATGGTTTCGGGCGACATGCCCCTGAAGATGATCCTCGCCACCGCATCGGCAGCTTCAGCTTCAGGATTGAGTATGTAATCGACGCCCAGGATGCGGCGCTTATTGTTGTGAAAAGAACCGAAATATTCGTTCCGAACCCGGGCTATCGTCTTGGGCCGATTGTAGGCTTCGGCTACAAGGCCGCAGGCGACAATGTTCGCCTCATCGCTTCCCGTAAGGGCGATGAACCAATCCGCATCGGCCGTGCCTGCGTCGGAAAGGATTTCGAGGTTTTCGCCGTCCCCACCCTGAACCATGCAGTCCAGTTCATTGGCGATCCCTTTGGCTATATCGGGATTCCTTTCGATCAGTACGACATCCCTGTTTTCGGCCACCAATTCCCTGGCTATCTGTATGCCGAGGATACCTGCTCCCAAGATTATAACTTTCATCGAATGCTCACTATAGTACAAGCGATTGCTTCCCGCAACAAAAAAGCGAGACCAAAAGGCGAGGAAACAGCCTGCCTCGCCATGGAACCCGATGTTTGAAGCCGCGCGAGCCATAGCCTTGAACACTCCGGAAGTGATACTATTCTTTCCCGGAGCTATACGGTTTGAGTATACGAATTGGCCGCGATCGAACCCTCCTTCTTGGGTATTTTCTCGGGACGATTTTCCTCGGATCTTGTCTGCTGACCTTGCCGGCGTCATGGCAGGGCTTGGGGAGACTCAGGTATGTCGACGCTCTCTTCACTGCGACCAGCGCCGTCTGCGTGACGGGGCTGACAACGGTATCCACGGCTGATTTTTCAAGATTCGGCCAGACCGTGATATTGTGCCTCATCCAGATGGGCGGCCTGGGCTTGATAACATTCGCTACGCTCTATATCGCTCTTCCCCGCCGAAGGATTTCGATCGTATCGCGAGGACTCATCAGCGACTATACGCTTTCGGAGGTGGAATACCAGCCTAAGGCGATAATCCGCTCGATCGTGGGGCTCACCTTCCTCATTGAAGGCCTTGGGACGCTCATCTTGAAC
>JBAZWK010000066.1:0-4054 GCA_041660365.1 Candidatus Shapirobacteria bacterium
TTCGCATGATAGCCGGCTTCGAGACGCCTACGGGCGGAGAAATCTACCTCCGCGACCGTCTCCTCAACAACGTGCCTCCCCAGAAACGCAACATCGGGATTGTCTTTCAGGATTATGCGATCTTTCCCACGATGTCGGTATTTGACAATGTGGCCTACGGCCTCACCATCAAAAAGCTGCCCAAGGATCAGATCTACCGCGAAGTCATGGAGTATCTGGGTCTGGTCGGGCTTGTAGGCTACGAAAAACGCATGCCGAGCCAGCTTTCGGGCGGCCAGCAGCAGCGCGTCGCCTTGGCGCGCGCCCTCATAACCAAGCCAGACGTTCTCCTCCTCGATGAGCCCCTTTCTAACCTCGACGCCGCCTTGCGCCTGAGAATCCGCAAGGAGATCAGGAAGATCCAGCAGCGCCTCGGCATCACGGCGGTCTTCGTCACGCATGACCAGGAGGAAGCCCTTTCGATAGCCGACAAGATATTCGTGATGAGGAACGGCGAACTCATGCAGGGAGGGGATCCCCGCTCCATCTACGCCAACCCTTCGAATGATTTCGTCGCCAGCTTCATCGGCAAGAGCAACATACTCTACGGATCGGTGACGTCCTCCGCTGGAGGCTTTCTCGACGTCGCCGTACAGGGTTTGAATTTCAAGGCTAAAGCCCCACCCGTTCCCCTGGCCGTAGGCGCCAATGTCTGGCTGTCGATACGTCCTCAGTTCATCAGGCTGGAGGATGGTCCGACAGGGGACTCATCTTGGAACGAAAAGGTAAAACCGGGCGCCGGACTTGTAGGCAGCGGCAATGACGTGCGCGGCACGGTGAGCTATGTGGAATACCTGGGCAACTTCACCAAGGGTGAAGTGAGGATAGCCGATTCCATCGACCTGGAATTCGAATACTATCACCTCTCGGCCGATACCACCACACGATCCGTCGCCATAGGACAAAAGCTGCGCTGTTTCGTCCAGCCGGATGACATAATCGTCGGAACCATAGTGCGTGGCCTGGAATGATGAATACGGGAATTGCCATGCTATACTGACGTGGTGGGCAAAAGACGGAAGGCTGGACAACGTGGCTGGTTCGCGGCAGCTGAAACCGCGGCCGTTCTCGGCTTTCTTGTCCTCGCTCTGGTACCCTTCGTTTTCATCCTCGCCGAAGGCGGCGTAACCCTCTTTGGAGCGCTTGGTGGAGGGGGAGGCTTCCCCCGGGGTTTCGGCTACTATCTGGCCAAGGTTACCTGGAACAGCCTGTCCCTTGCGGGCATAGTCGTCGCGGTATCGGTCAGCCTGGGGTTGCCCGCGGCCATGGTGCTTTCCAGGATAAGGATTCCCGGCGCGGCCCTCTGGTACATTCCTTTAAGCATACCGCTCGCCGCTCCCTCCCTGGTTACCGCTGTCGTCATTCGCGGCTTTTTTGATCAGTCGGGGCTCCTGGCTGGCATCTTCGGCTTTTTGGGGCTTGCGACTCCCTCGCCTTATGGCCTCCTTGGCATGGCCATGACGCAGATATTCCATGCCTTGCCCTATACTATTCTTCTTGTGGCTGCCGGTTTCTCAACCGTGCCCAGGGAGATCGAGGAACAAGCCTATTCCCTCGGCGCCGGCAAGACCAAGACAACCTTCTCCCTCATCCTGCCCTATATCTTCCCGCACATCCTAGCCGCCGCGACCATGAGCCTCCTGTTTTCCCTAGGGGATCTTGGCGGCGCCCTTATTCTGGGAGGAGGCTATAAGGTTTTTTCCCTTGAAATTTTCGTCAACTTTATTTCCAATTGGGGCGACAAAAGGATTCCGGCTCTTTTTGGGCTCTGGGCTACCATGATTTTCTTCCTTATCCTTCTGGCAGTCGCCAGGCTGGACAGGAAAATTGTTGCCAGAGGGCAGAAGGGACCTCCCGCGATTCCCGATGAGCGCATGAAGCCACGTATCCTTGGCACGGTTTATATACTAATCCTGACTATCATCCTGATTTACCCCTATTTGCAAGTTTTCGGAGGGCATTTCTTTTCCATGTCGCCAGCCGGCCAGCCTGCCGGGGCAATGCGCGAGGCGCTCTTCCCCGACCTCAAGCCCGTCTGGAGCACCTTGATCCTCGCCGGCTTGGCGGCGCCCCTGACGATAGGAACAGCCATCCTCATTTCCGACTGGATAAAATCGCGCAAGCGGGGCATTCTCCTCCCTGGACTCATGCTTTCTCCAACCGTTATCCCGGGAGTGATCGTAGGGTTCGGTTTCCTGAAAGCTCTTGGTTTTCTCCCGCCGAATGGCACTATGAAAATATGGCAGCTCATCGCCCTGGTGCTCGCCCTCGCCTGCAGAGGTATCCCCTTTGTCTTTATCGTCATGCAGGCGGCGCTCAACGCCACATCGATACCGCTCGAGGAAAGCGCAGGCAGCCTTGGGGCTTCCCGATGGAATATTTTCAAGAGGATAACGTTGCCGAGTATCCAGCCTTTTGTCGCTGTCGCCCTCTTGGTGAGCGTCTTCACTACCCTTACGGAGCTTTCCGCCACCCTCGTACTCTATCCTCCCGGCTGGCGGACAATGTCTGTGTATGTTTCGTACTATATCGAAGAAGGATTTTTCGGAAGGGCCATAGGCATGTCCTTTCTCATGCTCGTCCTGGTGGAATTTTTCGTTCTGGCAGCGGGCGGATTGTTCAAAAATGGAGCGGCCAAGGGCGGGGGCTTTAACCAGAAGGTTTTTCTGGCGCCCTTTTCGATGCTGGCTATAGACAAGCCCAAAACAGCTCAGGCCAGGGAGATTCGAATGGTGATTTTTCTGGGAAAAATACGAAAAAAAATCGGGCAGGCTTCGAAAAGGAGGATTGCGGAAGGAGGGAAAGTCAATGACCGCGGCGAGATCGGCGAAATCCAGGAGCTGCGGCGCGAGCTTGCCCAGGCCGAGCTCAAGCTGTTGAGGATGCAGATCAACCCGCACTTTTTCTTCAATACCCTCAATACCATTGTCCATCTCATCGGAACCGATAAAGAAACGGCCATAGGTACGGTCGGAAAGCTTTCCTCCCTCTTCCGCTACACGCTCGACGTTTCGGAAAAGCTCAAGGTTCCCTTCGCAAAGGAAGCTGAGTACTTGAAAAGCTATCTTGAAATCGAAAAACTGCGTTTCGGCGACAAGCTCCAGTATTCCTTCGAATTCCCGTCGGAGGTAATGGATGTCCTGGTGCATCCAATGCTCATACAACCCATCGTGGAAAACGCCGTACGCTATGGCAAAGATGACGAAGACAAGGCGTATGTCGTGATCAGGGCAAAACTTCTGAGGGATGCTTCCACGTCAGGAGCCTCCAATGACGACGATACCCAACCATCTCTCGAAATATTGGTGATAGACTATGGTTCGGCCAGAGTGAATATTGAGGCGTTGCGCCAGGCTCCTGGAACGGGGCTTCGCAATGTTGAACGCCGACTGAAAAACCTTAGCGGGGAGGGCATGGAATTTTCCCGCAACGATCCCCAAGGCCTCGTGGTGAAGATGAAACTGGCCTAGGTAAAACGCAGACTGCAGGTGCGGAAATATCTTCGTCCATATTGAAGGGAGGAGCCCATGCTCAGGATATTGCTCATTGACGACGAAAAGCCGGCGCGCGAAGTCATCAAGAATTACCTGGAAGGCAGCGCGGGCTTCGAAATCGTGGGCGAAGCCGAGAACGGCAAAAAAGGGCTCGAAGCGGCGAGGCGGTCCAGACCCGATCTCGTTCTCCTCGATGTACAGATGCCTGTGATGGACGGGATTGAAACTGCGGCTTCCCTTCCAGAGGGCACCGGTATCGTTTTCGTCACCGCCTACGACAGCTACGCGATGAAAGCCTTCGAACTCCATGCCTTCGATTACCTGCTCAAACCCGTCATGAAGGAAAGGCTTCTCGAAACGCTCTCGCGCTATTCCGTGGCGGCGGCGAAAATTCCGACCCGGACAGAGCTTCTCGAGCTTTTTGAGCAATTCAGAGCCGGGGGCAAGAAAGCCCAGTCCCGGGAAAGCGCCGCGGCGGCAGCCTATATCGATCGCCTCACCATTAAGACGATGTTCGAGTA
>JBAZWK010000067.1:0-4054 GCA_041660365.1 Candidatus Shapirobacteria bacterium
CCGGCCGAAATCCCGAGGAATTCGCTCGAAAGAAAGCTCAGCAGTATGCTCAGGCCTATCGATTCCCTCAGCATTTTCCCTCCCCCGTCCAGCCGATCGCCTGGCCATGATCGATGCAATATTCCACGAGATCCCTGCCCGTCCCGCGGATGTTGCCGACCCCGAAAAGAATGTACTCGCTCCCAAGGCGCCTGCCAAGCGAAGCCAGCAGGGCTTCACAGTCCATTCCGGCATCGATGGCGAGGGCATTCAGGCCGCGTCCGGCGAAGAGCCTCGCCGTCTTTCGCGCATGATCGCCCGTCACGGCGACAACCTTGAGATTTTTCAGCCCGGGGGGCAACTTCAGGAATTCGGAGATCCTGTACTCGCGGTCGGCGCGATTGTTGTACAGAAGCACGAGAGGCAAGTTTGCCGGGAGGAATTCCTCGGCCTTTTCCCAGACGAGCTCGGTCGAGAGGCGGTCGTTGGCGGCGAATCCGTTGATGACGATCGCGCTGAAGGGGGAACTCTCGACCCTGAACAAGCCCATCACCCCGATGTCGGGCTTCGCCGCTGCCATGCCGCGCAGGGCTGTCTCCCTGTCTATCCCCAGTTCGCTCGCGGTCTGGAGCGCCAGGGCAACATTCTCGGCGAAAACAGGATAGGTGAAGCGGGCGAGGGTATCCGCGTTGATCAGGGAGGCATCGGTCGCGACGAAACGGTTTGCCAGGCCTTCGAAGCGTCTGTCGGTGCTGACGAGAAGGCAATTCCGCGGAATCGAGAAGGAGAGGGCGGCCACCGTTTCGTCCTCGCTTCTTCCCATCTCCTCGATGTGGTCTACCCTCGCGTTCGTGATGACGCAGAGTGTTGGCCGCACGAGCTGGCTCGTGAATGCCTCCTGAGATTCCGGTCTGACGGCCATGCACTCCACGACGATAGCCTGAGCGCCGCGCGCGACAGCCAACCGCGTGAACGCCTTCTGTTCGGTGATCCTTGCGCCAAGCCGCCGCTTCACGGGCTTTTCCGAACCATCCTCGAGGATTATCGAGGATGCCGAACCCGTCGTTTTCGCGATGGTGATCTTCCCCGCCTCGCGCAGCGCCCCCGCTATCAGGCGCGTCACCGACGATTTCCCCCTCGTCCCGTTGACGAGAACGCGGAGCGGCAGCCTTCGCAGGTTTCGTTGGTGTAGGAAATTCTCGCCGATGCCGCAGGCGAAAACGGCGAGCGCGAGGATCAGGACTATCTGCACTCCATGCTCCATTATTCTTCGGTCGCCGAACAGTATATCCGATCCCCAATCCTGCTTGTCTATGTGCGCCAACGAACAGACCCCCCTCCCGGCGATGGATATATTGAGTCCCAAGAGGGAAAATATGAAAAAGCGCATACTCTGTATCATGGTCGCATTGGTCGCTTTTTCGGGATGCAAGCTGCTTTCAAAGGAAAGCGTGATTATCGGCACATTGGAAAATACGGTTCAATGACAAAGTTTTCAGAGTACCTGTTCGCTGAGCCAGAAGCCTGGCCGCCAGCAAGTACATCACCGCAAGGCAGATATATGAGGAGTAAACACTCATGAGAAAATTAATTGTTTCGAGTCTGATGGTTCTGTTGCTGGGAGCCTTTATGGCCAGCTGCTCGGCGCCCGCGATCGATGAGGGTGATATAACTCCCCCCGTCGTTACTTCGACGTATCCAGCCACCACCGCTACGGGCGCTATCCTGAATGGCTATATCAGCGCCACATTCAGCGAGGAGATGGACCCGGCTACAATATCCGGCGAAACCTTCACATTGAACGGGGCCTCGGCTGTCACGGGCAGCATAACGCTCAATACGGCCGGCACAACGGCAATATTCACCCCAGCGGCCGATCTGGCGAGCAATACGGTATACACAGCCACCATAACGACCGGCGCGAAGGATCTGACAGGCAACGCGATGGAGAACACCTATTCCTGGTCATTCACGACAGGAGCCTTGATCACGGTGAGCAGGGCTCCCATCGACCTCAAGACTGCGGGTAACTTCGTGCTGCTGGCGAAAACCGGAGTATCGACGACAGGCACGACCGCGATTGTCGGTGACATCGGAGTCAGCCCGGCAGCGACAAGCTATCTGACCGGATTCTCCCAAACCCTCGATTCCACTACCACCTTCGCCACGGCGAGCATGGTGACCGGCAAGCTCTATGCAGCCGACATGGCTCCGCCGACGCCAGCCACTATGACGACAGCGGTGAGCGATATGGAAACCGCCTTCACTGACGCCGCGGGAAGAACCTTGCCGGATTTCACCGAACTCGGCGCGGGCGATGTGAGCGGGCTCACCCTGGTCCCTGGCCTCTATAAATGGGGAACGGGATTGCTGATAGCGACGGACGTCGCCATCCAGGGCAGCGCTACTGATGTCTGGATATTCCAGATAGCGCAAGACCTCACCGTGAGCAACGGCGTTCAGGTAACGCTGTCGGGCGGCGCCTTGCCCAAGAATATCTTCTGGCAGGTTTCCGGCCAGGCAACCATGGGAACTACCGCAGTCTTCAAGGGCGTCGTGTTGTGCCAGACGGCGATCGTGATGAGCACCGGCGCCTCATTTGAAGGCCGGGCTCTTGCTCAGTCGGCGATAACCTTGGACGCTAACACCGTTACGCAGCCTTCACTCTAGGTCAAATCCGATCGCCGCGCATCGATGCGCGGCGATGCGTGATATCACAGCAAAGCGAATCGATGAGGAGAAGAACGTATGAGAAAATCAATCATTTTCAGTATCATGGCATTGCTATTGGTCGGCTTCCTGGCCGGCTGCGGAGGTCCCGCTACGGAAGAGGCTGACATCACGGCTCCAACCGTGAGCCTGACCAGCCCCCTCGATGCGGCTATTGGCGTCACACGCTCGGGAAATATCACAGCGACCTTCAATGAAGCGATGAATGCCACGACCCTCACCGACGCGAGTTTTACCCTCGCCGCCGGCGCGACCGCTGTGGCGGGTATCGTTTCCATGGATTCAGGCAGCATAGTAGCTACCTTTGATCCCACTGTCGATCTGGCCAGCAACACCCTCTACACGGCGACCATCACCACGGCAGCGCAGGATGTGGCCGGCAACGCGCTCGCCGCCAACTATGTATGGACCTTCACGACTGGCACGGTGGTTGTCTTCGGCCCGGCCCCCGTCCCCCTCGGGACAGCGGGAAACTACGTCATCCTGGCTAAGTCCGCGGTATCGACGACGGGCACCACTGCCGTCACGGGACATATCGCCGTGAGCCCGGCCGCGACAAGCTTCCTCACCGGCTTCTCGGAAACGATGGACTCCAGCAACACCTTCGCGACGTCGAGTGTCGTAACCGGCAGGCTCTATGCCGCTGACATGACTGAACCCACGCCTACCAACCTGACCACGGCGGTGGGCGACATGCAGACCGCCTATACCGACGCCGCGGGACGCGTCACCCCCGATTTCACCAATCTGGGCGCGGGCAACGTCACAGGGCTCACGCTGGAACCCGGCCTCTATAATTGGGGCACTGACCTCATCGCCACATCCGGCGTGACCATCTCGGGTGCCGCCGACGATGTCTGGATCTTCCAGGTTTCAGGCGACCTCACCATCGGCAACGGCGTCATCTTCACCCTCTCAGGTGGGGCGCAGTCCAAGAACATCTTCTGGCAGGTGGCAGGTCAGGCGACCCTCGGCACTACCGCCGACTTCAAAGGGATTATCCTTTGCCAGACGGCGATCGTGATGCAGAATGGCGCCGCGCTGAACGGCAGGGCTTTGGCCCAGACCGCCGTGACCCTCGACGCCAATGCCGTCACCCAGCCTGCGGAATAAAGTTGAAAAGTTAAAAAAACCGGGCGGATGATCCGCCTAATCGAGGGGCTGTCCAGGATGTTGAATCCTGGACAGCCCCTTTTTTATTCGATTACTTTTTCTCGATTGGCTTCATGGCAGCGCCGGCCATGATGTCGCTCCACCACTTGCTGGGCATCTGTGTCTTCATCTTCTTGTTGCCCCACATATAGGTGCCGAGAAGCTGGTCGCCGAGGGCGAGCCAGTCCGTATG
>JBAZWK010000068.1:0-4015 GCA_041660365.1 Candidatus Shapirobacteria bacterium
GGATAGCGGACACATGAAATCCGCGGAAGCGGATCACTAAGGGAGGCAGAAATGCTGAAGAAGACTGTATTAGCAGTAGCCGTCCTCGCCCTGCTCTTTGCAGGCACCGTGGGCGCCGCTACACCGAAATCGAAGGACTATGTCAACGTCTTCACGAGCGATCCTCGTACCTTCAATTATCTCCAGGATCAGCGCCAGACGACGTCCATGCATGTAACCAATTTTGTAGATGGCCTCATCGAACACGATAAATACGGCGTTCTGCGACCCGCCCTCGCAGAAAGCTGGTCGGCCAACGCCGACACCACGGTCTGGACCTTCAACATCCGCAAGGGTGCGAAGTGGGTCACCGGCGACCTCGAAGTCTATGCCGAAGTCAAGGCTCAGGACTGGGTCGACGCGATGAAATTCATGCTCGACAAAAAGAGCACCCTCACCTATCTCATTTCCGGTTTTGTGAAGAACGCCGACAAGTATCTCGCAGGCGAAATCACCGATTTCGCCCAGGTTGGCGTCAAGGCCAAGGGCGACTATGTTCTTGAGTACACCCTCGACAAACCGATTCCCTATTTTGAGACCCTCCTCACCTACAATCCCTACCTGCCCGTCAACGGCGAATTCCTGAAAGCCAAGGACAAGGATTTCGGCAAGGTGGACAAGAACGGCATCCTCTACAACGGCGCCTATATCCTGTCCAACTTCACTTCCAAATCTGTGCTGGAATATGACGCCAATCCCTCATACTGGGATAAGGAACACGTCACCATCCAGCACGTAAAGCTCGTCTACGACGACGGCAAGGATCCCGATTCCCGCTTCAACAATTTCGACGCGGGCATCTACGCCTCCGCACAGGTTAACACGGACAATGAAGCCCTGTTTGCCCGCGCTCAGGCCAAATACAAGGAAAACATCTACAGGGCGAGGCAGGACTCCACAACCTTCCTCTATGCGTTCAACTATGACCGCAACGCCTTCGCTTCCCCGGCCGACCCCACCAAGGGCAAGACCCCCAAGACTGCCAAGGAGCAGGCCGACACTCAAGCAGCCATTCTGAACAGAAACTTCAGGAAGGCGATTTTCTTCGGCATGGACAGGCCGACCATCCTCGCCCAGCGCAATGGCGAGGTGAACAAGCTGGCCGCCATCCGCAACTCCTACACCGGCACCGAGCTCTCCAAGGACAAGGCCGGCAAGGACTATACGAAGTACGTCGAGGACGCCCTCAAGGCGCGCAACCCCGCCGACTTCCCCAAGACCTTCAAGATCGACGATGCCCAGGATCCATACTTCAATCCCACCAAGGCGAAGGCCTATATGGCCAAGGCCAAGGCTGAGCTCACCGCCAAGGGCGTGAAGTTCCCCATCCAGCTCGACACGGCCACCGATATCTCCTACACCAAGGGATTGAGGGGCGACAGGTCGATGAAGGCCAACCTCGAAGAGGTGTTCGGCACCGATACCCTCATCGTCAACGTGGTTGAGATGGATACCGACAACGCCGACGCCTCGACCTACTACGCCGAGTCCGGCAGTCAGTCCAACTATGATATCGGCGGCTACACCGGCTGGGGTCCTGACTATGGCGATCCCTACACCTTCCTCCAGACCCTCGAGCCCGAGATCGGCGCCGTCCTCATCCAGATCGGCCTGGACGCTACCGACGATCCCGCCAGCAGCGACTACAAGGCCGCCACAGCGGTAGGTCTCTATGAGTACGCCAAGAAAGTCGAAGCGGCCAACAACGTCTATAATGACCAGGCGAAACGCTTCAAGATGTTCGCCGAAGCCGAGGCCCAGCTCCTCGACGACGCAGTCATCCTCCCCTATATGTCCTACGGCGGCGGCTTCGCGGTCACGAGGATCGTTCCTTACACGATTCCCTTTGCCGCCTATGGCACCGACGAATACAAGTACAAGGGCATGATCGTCGGCGACAAAGTCATCACACTCGCCGAGCGCGACAAGCTCAAGGCTCAGTGGGAGAAGGACCGCGTCGCGGCATTCAAGAAAGCCAGCGCGAAAAAGTAAGATGATTTGAACGCGCTTCGGCGCGCTCATTTTAATGGGGCTGTCCGTGAATATTTCCGCGGACAGCCCTTTCTTTTACCTGATAAATAATTAAAAAAATTTCATATTGATGCAGGCATTCCGCGCATGCCATGGTTTTTTGCTTTATTGCGCATATTCGGCGATTTCTGTATAATTCAGTTTCCAAATCAAGCGCTCCATAGGGAACAGATGGAGAACATTGTTTTTCGGCAGTCATGCGCGATGGCCCCAGCTTCACCACAAAGCAAGGATGGAGTTGTTTCTCATTTTTCGCACTGATGGCCGGATTGTGGGGTTTCATGAAAGGGTATGTGCTGAAAAGGATATTACAGTCGATCCTCTCCGTGCTGATCGTCTCTACTCTGACGGTTTTTCTCGTCTACTCTTGCATACCCCGTCAGCTCGTCTTCAAGGGCGACCTTATCCTTCCCAAGCTGGCGAACAAGCCGGACGAATACCACGATTACAAGTTCCGCACCTGGGAGTACCTGGGATACATCGACTATGTGACCCAGAAGGAATACGCCCAGACGACCTTCGGAGGCGATTCGCCCGAGGTGAGCGAAGCCCTCATGGCCGGTTCATCATTCTACGAGAAATTCAAGGCCGATTTTTCCTCGAAAGGCTATCAGGTCGATCCCCAGCCGGGCACTGGATATTTATACGCCACCAAGGACATTCCCCTCTTTTCGCGGGTCCTGAGATGGTACGCCAACCTCGTGCGGATCGATACGCCGTACAGAATAAAGGATCCCAACAATCCGGACCTCAGGCGGGGCTACTATTTCACGAAGGACTGGAGCGGCCGGCTTGCCCTGGCCGCGTCCGGGACGCAGTACAAGTACCAGGTATGGTTCGACGGAAACTTCCCATTCATCCACCAGAACGTCATCAGGCTCGACATGGGCAGATCCTATCCCACCTTCGACGGCATGCCCGTACTTGAGGTTATCGGAAGCGGTCAGGGCAGATCGACCCGCCGCGAGATAATCACGACCGTGCGGGGCGAGGAGATAACCTTTTATTCCTCGCTGGACGAACACAGCCTCAAGTACAAGCCGACCCTTGACCGCCTGGACATGAACAAGTTCGAGGATAATTACGCAGACGGCAACGTTATGACGGAAGATCCTTCCATGCTCGGAATAAGCTTCAGAATCGGCATGTACGCGCTCATCATTTCCCTGGGGATTGGCCTCACTATCGGCGTCATCGCCGCGATGCGCAAGGACAGGATATTCGACAAGGTCACCATGGCCTACATCGTATTCATTTCATCGATCCCCACCCTCCTGTACATAGCCCTCTTCGCGCGCTTCGGCATGAAGGTGCTCGGGCTGCCGGACAAGTTCCCCTTCCTCGGATCGCACAACTTCTTTTCCTACATACTCCCCACGATTTCGCTTTCTCTCGGGGGTATAGCGGGCGAGGCGCTCTGGATACGGCGCTATATGGTCGACCAGATGAATTCCGACTACGTGAAATTCTCGCGGTCCAAGGGCCGCTCCCAGAGTGAGGTATTTTTCAAGCATATCATAAGGAACGCCCTCATCCCCGTCGTCCATTCCATACCGATGGCCGTCATCGGCACGCTGGCCGGCGCCCTCATCACCGAGAGCTTCTACGCCGTGCCCGGCATGGGCAAGATGTTCCCCAGCTCGATATCGGATTACAACAACGCCATGATCATAGCCCTGACCTTCATCTTCACGGTCATATCGATTTTCGCCATATTCCTTGGCGACATAATGGTTACGCTGGTGGATCCGCGCATCAGCCTGGCGGTCAAGAAGGAAGCGAGGTAAAAAATGGCCAACACAGCAGAAAGATTCGCCTTCGCTACCTTCGATGTCCTCAAGTCGGAACGCATCGCCGGCCCCCGCTATTCATACTGGAAATCCGTTTTCCAGACCTTCTTCAAGCGCAAGACGGCCATTTTCTGGCTGGCCTTGCTTCTCAGCCT
>JBAZWK010000069.1:0-4006 GCA_041660365.1 Candidatus Shapirobacteria bacterium
CGGGAGATCCGCGATGATCGATTTATCCAATTTTAGCCTGCGCATCAAAAAAGGCGCGGTGACGCAACGCAATCGCGCAACCTGTTCCGCTGATTTTTCAACCTCTATCGGTCTCCGGTAATCGCGGGCGAAACGATCCAGCGTACGCAGATAGCCGGGCAGCACAAAGTCAAAGATGCTCCAGAGTTCGCCTAAATGGTTCTCAACGGGCGTTCCGGAGAGGGCAAGCCGTCTCGAAGACTTGACCAACTTGAGCGCTTTGCTGCGTTTAGTGTCGGGATTCTTGATAAGATGCGCCTCATCCAGAACAACGAGATCCCACTCCCGGTCTTCAAGTTTTTTTTGATCGCGCTGGAAAGTTTCGTAGGACGTGAGGGTTATGTCCACCGCCTTGGTTCGGCGGGAAGCCCCGTAGTAGGTAGAGATCGAAAGCGAAGGGGCAAAGCGCTCCAGTTCGCGTTCCCAATTGGTGAGGAGGGTCGCTGGCGCGCAGACCAGGGCGCCGCGGCCGAGGGTTCCTTTCTCTTTCAGGCGTAAAATGCTGGCAATCGCCTGAACGGTTTTGCCCAGGCCCATGTCGTCGGCCAGGATGCAGCCAAAACCGCGCTCCAAGGTTGTGGCTATCCAGCGGAAGCCTCGTTCCTGGTAGGGGCGCAAGGTGGCGCAGAGCCCGGCAGGGAATGGAATGAGCGTTTTGCTATCATCCTCGGCCCCCTTGGTCCGCTTCCCGCCTTTCCTGGAACGCGAGCCTAGGCCCGGCATAAGGGCGGCAAAGGTTTTTTCGAGCGTTTCATCGAAGACTGTGTCGCCGGTGAGGTATTCCTTCAGGGCGTCGAAGGAATCGGGCTTGGGACCCTTCTTTATCCGCTCCAGAATGGACGCGGCTTCCGAAGCCTCGAGGCGGAGATAATCGTCGCGAAACCTGACCAATTCGCTTCCCGCCGCTACCAGGCGCTCGAACTCGGCCACGCTTATGACCACGTCGCCGATCGAGACATTCCACTCAAAAGAGAGCATCGAGTTCATGTCCATAAAGGAGACGAGGTTGCCCGAACCCTTGCGTTTCTTGGCCGAGAGGACTGGCCGAGGCTTGAGAAGGGTCTTGAGTTCTTTTGGAAGAACGACGGTGACACCCAATCGTGCCAGAAGAGGCGCGGATTCGATGACAAAACGCGATAGCGCTTCCTCGTCGAGAACGACGGAAGTTTTGGAACCGAGCCATACCAATTCGGGGACGAATGACGCGAGCATCGCGGGAAACGTGAGTATTTCAGGGCCAATTTTCTGCGCGGCCTTGGACAGCGCGAGGCGCTTGGCCGGCTCGATGCTGTTGCTCGGCCTGGCTTGTCCGGAAGGGGCCGAAGGCAGCTTGACAGTCGCGGATAGGGCATAACGCGGGAGTGCCGTTGGATTGGCTCTTGAGGTTCCATGCTTTATGACGAGTTCATACTTGAATTTCGATGAGGCTACATCGAAGACGGAAAGCCAGGAATCCATGGCTTTGGGAAGGGAGCGGTGCAGCGGACTCGACACGTCGGCCGCCTCGCCACGGAAAAGAGCGGTCGTGACAGGGTGGGAAATATCCGACACGTTCTTGGGAAGGTAGCGAAGTTCCCCGACAATGGCCGAAAACAGGTCGGCGGCGAGGAGCAACACTGTCGAGTGAGCATCGGGAACTTTTGTCGCGGAAGTACTCGGTTGCGCGGGCGGCGTGACCGCTTCAAGAGCATCGAGAAGGCCGCGTACATCGGCGCCGAATTGGGCTGGTTTCCAGATCACCCGCATTCTGTCGCTTTCTCTTGGCGAACCGGCCGGTCGCGCTTCGATGTCGGGAATGATCGCTCCGGCCGCGAGGATCATGCGCATGACATGCGAAAACGTACGCAGGAATACATAGCCCGCGCTGCCTTCGTTCTGGTCCACAGCAAGGCAGAGGCGAACGGTTTCCAGCGGCGATAAGCGTTCCTTTTTCCCGCCCGCCACCGTGACCAGGAAGTAAGGGTGTGTTTCTTTTGGCGAACCCTGTGCCTTGGGGAGTTGTAGTGAAATTTTGGACTGCGCAAAGGCGCGCACGCGCGCTTCCGAAGATTCCCCGGCGGCATGCATGCCAAGAATGCGTTCCCAGTGCTGATCCAAGTCATCATAGAAGTCCGCCAGGGCATTCTTCAGGTCGTAGGGTACGAGGGGAGGCGGAGGCGGGAGAAGCCGTATGATGGCTTTTCCGTACGCGCCAATTCCCTCGAGTTGCGGCATTTTTCCATTCGCGTTCATTTTCCAAGGCCTGACCATTCGCAGGTCCAATGGGTTCGCGATAACCGGCGCGCCCTCACTCGAAAACCTACCCGCAAGATCAACGCCTCTCAATCGGAACAACACGGAAGGATCCCTGTCGATTTCCTGGGCCAGTACATAATACACGGCCGCCATATGTTTGCAGGGATCGCCATAATCCGGGCAGCTGCACGATCGGCGCATATCCTGCCAACGGGTCGGCAGAAGCCTGACACCTGCCTTTTCAAGGCGTTCTATGAGCTCCATGGGAAGTTCGCCAGCCGCTATGCGCCCAACGAGCATGGGATCTTTATCGATAAGCGCGGAAAGAGCATCCCTGTCCTTCCGCTCCAAGGGCTTGAAGGAAATCTCGACATTGTACCAGGGCTCATAACTGCCTTCGACCATGGCTTTGGCGGTTCCGTCCTTGATCACCAGCTTGAGTACATTGCCGTTGGCAGCATAGCTGCGCCCCCTGCGCAGACGCGCTTCATCGGCAAGGTTCTCCATGGCGCGTATAAAATATGCTCCCCACTGCGTAAGGCCAAAGTCAAATTTTTTCGGCATGGGCCAGAGTATCACTGCTTAGCTGAATAGCACAACAAATCGAAAACGAAAAGCCGCCTGGAGGAGGCCTCCAGACGGCATTCCACTTTTTTAAAATGCTTATTTAATGAGGTTGATAACGTTTTCGGCGACGTACCACTTCGAGCCATTGAAAACCGCCACGCCGTCCGAATCCACGGCCTCGCCATTCAGGTAGACGATGCTCTTGTTGCGGGGTATGCGCAGCGTTTTTTCACCCTTGGCGACGAGGAGCACGAGGTTTTCCGGATCGGTCTTGTCCACCGAAACGGAGGCGCCCATCTTGGAGAACATCGAGACCGCGTCCTTGAAGAGGCGGGAGGTCGTCGCCTCAAGATCGACATTCAAGGTCGAAGCCATATAGGCGGCTATATCGGTGTTCTTCACCAGGCCGGAGAGTCTTTTGCCGAAAGGGTCGTAGCCGTAGAGAACAACATCTTCGCCGGTATGTCCGTTGGTGGTGAATCCGATCTTCGCGCGGGCGGCAACCATGGGACCAATCGCGTAGTTCAGGGACCCGGGCTTCGCGGCGGCTATCGCGGCGACCTCAACATCCGTCAGGTAGGAGATTCCCATATACGTGGTAACGGTTTCCCTTATCGCCTCTTCCTTGGAACGATCGGCCCCCTTGGCGGCGAGCATCGCCTCGAGCCCTTCGCCGGTGAGGCTCGCACGCTTGAGCGGATTGATGAAAGTGGTCAAGGAGGTCTTGTCGTAGCCGGAACTGATCGAGCGATCCCCAATCGAGATGCCGGAATTGCCGTGGTCGGTAGTGGCGATCACTACTGTGTTGCCGTCCTTTTTCGCGAAATCGAGAGCCACCCGCACCGCATCGTCGAAAGCGATGATATCGGTGACGAGAGCGACAGGATCGTTCGCGTGCGCCGCCCAGTCGATCTTGGAGCCTTCCACCATGAGGAAGAATCCCTTCTCGTTAGTCGAGAGAATTTCAATAGCCTTGGCTGTCATTCTGGCGAGCGAAGGTTCGTTTCCCGAATCCCTGTCGATGTCGTAGGACATCGCGGTGGCAGTCTTGGTCTTGCCGAAGGTACCGACGAGCCTGTCGCCCCTGAAGGCGCGCAAGTCCGAGGCGTTGTCCACGTAGCCATAGCCCCGCGACGCGAGAATGGCTTTCATGTCCTCCTTATCC
>JBAZWK010000070.1:0-3930 GCA_041660365.1 Candidatus Shapirobacteria bacterium
AGAAACCCTCGACATCCGTGAGGCGGCCATCGCCTCATCGGAATTCCTGCCTCAGCTCAATATATTCAAGCGCTTCGAACAGGATGTACAGAAGGCTCTGGGTCTCGACATAGTCTTCATACGATCCTCCTTTATCCAACGCTGGCTCTTGGACCTCACCAAGCCCTTGACCGAAGCCAATCCCGAGGATCCGCTGGCCCGGTACCTCAACCAGAGCGAACTCTATGTGGGGAAATATCTTACGGATTCAGCCTTCATCCACGCGGGCCTCAAGTTCAGGGAGGACCCCCTTGTGAGTTCGTCGCGTTTACGTCTAGACTCCGAATTCGGCATCGAGCTTGACGCGCCTTTCGGGCTAATCAATTGGAGCATAACGCCTTCCATGGATGAGGGCTCCCTCGTCACCGGCCAGGAATTGAGCCTGAGTTGGCGATATGTGTACTAGAATGCTTGGGGAATACAAATGAGAAGAATTTTGCTGGCTTTCATGCTGATCGCGGCTTTCGGTTTCGTTGGCGCCCAGGAATCAACCGATGAGTGGTTCTGGGATAAGCCGATCGCTTCCATTCAGTGGGAGGGGATCAAAAAGGCCAACCGGAACGAACTTGACGCTCTGCTCAGGAATTACAGTGGCCAAAATTTTACAGAGAACCTCTGGCTTGAGATGCAGTCGAAACTGTATGAGCTGGACTGGTTCGAATCCATTGAGCCCCAGGCCCTTCCTTATAAAGAATCCCATGACCAGCTCATCCTCCGCTTCGTAGTGACCGAAAAGCCATCGGTGCTCTCCGTGCGCGTCAGCGGCAACTCAGGTCTTCGGACTTCGGATATCCTCGCCACGATCGGCGTCAAGTCCGGCGATATCTACAATGCCACGAAGGCCAGCCTGGACGATGTGGCCATCCAGAAACTCTACAATGAAAAAGGATACCCCGACATTCTGGTATCGCATGAAGCGATTCCCTCCGAGGATCCATCGATGGTGGTGCTCACCTTCAAGGTCGAGGAAGGCGCCCAGGTTGCCTTGCGCAGCATTAAATTTACCGGCAATACCTCGATGTCCGCCAAAACCCTCAAGGGACAGATGACTCTCAAGGAAGCCGCGCTCTTTCAGCCTGGCGCTTTCCAGGAAGCCAAACTCGAGGAGAGCAAGAAAGCCATCATCGATTACTACCAGTCCAAGGGTTATGTCGACGCCAAGATTATCGATGTGTTCAAGGAATTTGAAAAGGACGCGGCGACGAGCAAGAATTGGCTCGTGCTCACGCTCGCCCTATCCGAAGGACGACAGTGGAAATTCGGGGGGATGACTTTCGAGGGCAACCAGGTATTCTCTGGCGAAAAACTGGAGAATCTCGTCAGCCTGAAACAGGGATCGGTACTCAACTACAAGAAGCTCCAGCAGGACAAGCAGAGAATCGACGATCTTTATTATGAATCCGGCTACATCTACAACCAGATCAGCCTCAAGGAAACCAGAGACGAAAACGCGGGCTCGATACTCTTCACGATTGTGGTGACGGAGCTCGACAGAGCCCATATCGAGAACCTGAGTTTCAAGGGCAACGAGAAGACGAAGGAATACGTGCTCGCACGCGAAGTACCGCTCGAGGAAGGCGATATCTTCTCGAAAGCCAAGATCATCGACGGCTTGCGGAATCTGTATAATCTCCAGTATTTCTCAACCGTCGAACCCGAGATCCACCAAGGCAGCGCGGCGAACCTCATGGATCTCGTCATCAATGTCGAGGAAATGAGCACAGCCGACGTCCAGTTCGGTGTCACCCTCAGCGGTCTGGGACAGACAGGGACCTTCCCGCTCTCGGGATTCGTAAAATGGAACGACAGGAACCTGGGCGGCCGGGGGCAGAACCTTCAGGCTAACGTCACGCTTTCACCTTCGGAGCAGTCGGTGGAATCCTCCTTCAGCGAAGGCTGGCTATTCAACAAGAGGATTTCCCGGGGCTTCAGCCTCAAGCTGGCCCATGGCTTCGATACCACGGGACAGGATATCCTGGCTCCTCTTTTCAACCAGGAAGATATACCTGATCCCTTCATCGCCCTGGGCGACGGCACGAACGAGTGGGGCGGGTCCCTCTCATCGGTGCCGGAACAATACCTCATGCCTTATGAGAACTGGGACTTCAGCCTCGGATTCAATCTCGGCTATACCCTCAAGACCAGGATCGGCGATCTTGGCGCTTCGGGAGGCCTCACCTCCGGACTCGGCATGATAGTCTACGATGAGGATAAATACAGACCGTACGAAGCGGAATTCCGCGATACCAACAGGGAGTGGATGCTGACGAACAGAATCTACGGCAGGGCCTACCTGAATGGCTTGGATTACTGGTACAATCCCACCCAGGGTTATTATCTTAGCCAACGCTTCACCGCGACAGGTTTCCTCGATATCGAACGACAACACTACATAAAATCGGAAAGCCGCTTCGACGTCTATGCTACCCTTTTCACCATTCCCTTGAGCGATACATGGAAATTCAAGTGGGTCCTTATGGGCCATACTGGAGTCCAGGCTCTCCTGGCGGAACCATGGACTCCCTTCAGGGTCACGAAGGACTGGGTGAGCCTGGATGGAACCTTCAATGTGCGTGGATGGAAGGACCTTTACGGTTCGAAGGGCACGATGGTCTGGGAGAATTCGGTCGAGCTCAGGATGCCCATCGTCGATCAGATGCTGTGGATGGATCTCTTCGTCGACGCGGGCGCCATGAAGACGGGCGATGGATTCGTGGATATGACCAAGGCTAGCCCCTCGGCGACTGGATCATCAGCTCTCTCAAGCGAGAATTTCGCTTTCAGCACGGGACTGGGTTTTAGGTTTACCATTCCCCAGTTCCCCTTCCGGTTCTATTTCGCCAAACGCTTCACCCTGGATGAGTCAGGCATTACCTGGAAATCGACGGGACTGAATTTTGATTTCGTGCTGAGCATAACCCAGCCGCTATTCTGAGCGGCTGGGGATCAGGAGGCGCATGATGAATAAAAACGCGAAGATTTTCTGCGCGAGTATCCTGTTACTGCTTTTGGCTATCTATCCTGCGGCTTCCCAGCAGATCACGAGGGTAGCCGTCATCGATATGACGCGTATCCTGGCGGCGTTTCCCAAGGACTCGGCCGCACTAAAGGATTTTGAAGCCCGGAAAGCCGAGGTTCAGGCCGAAGTGGACAAGGAAGCCGCAGCGATAAAGGAGCTCCAGACCAGGAAGACAGTGGAGGATGCGGAGGGCCGGATCCTGGAAGCTCAGGCTCTTTCGGCGGAGATCACATCCAGGACAGCGGCCCTGAGGGAATACCTGTCAACGAGGCAGAATGAGCTCGATCTCCTCGCCAAGGCTCTGAGCTCGAGCGCATCCTTCGTCCAGAAGTTGGGCACGACGATAGCGAGGGTAGCCGAGGCGGAGGGTTACTCGCTGGTTCTGAACCTTAAGCCTCAGGATCAGAACGCGAATATTGTTCTGTGGAACAGCGCGTCGATCGATATAACCGATAAAGTCATACAGGCTATTTCCGGGCAAAACTGAAGGTTCAGCCATCCAGGTCGTTCAGGGCGTCAGAGGAATCCAGTACGGCCTTGAGTTCTTGTGTGAGGTCATGGAAACGCCCTTCATTTTCAGCCGAGAGTCCGCTCAATTCCTTGTGGACCTCATAGAGGAATCCGCTGCTCAGACTGTCACCGGCGAGGATCTTTTCCTCGTTTGCCGGATGCGGACAGGCTTCTTCGGAAAAGTCGAGCATCTTCATCATTCCCATGGTTCTGAAAAGGCTTTTGCACTCCCCGCTGGCCATATGCACGACAGGTCGTCCAATACCCTGATTCCGCGCCGTCTTGGCCAGAAAGACGATGAGCCCGAGGAAAGTGGAGTCCACATAGAGGCATGATGAAAAATCAAAGCGTATCGAGGCTAT
>JBAZWK010000071.1:0-3901 GCA_041660365.1 Candidatus Shapirobacteria bacterium
AAGTCGCAGGAGCGGTCTTGATGAGGCTGATATACGAAAGCGAATTGCTGAAATCTGGGCAACCATGAAAAAATCGATAGCGATCGGCATGTCGAATGATGGGGATTTATTGGGCGGATTCGTCCAGCGCGGTTCCGGGGCGAGAATGCTCCGCGCTATCAACGATAAAAAGACAATATCCGGCCCTATGATCGGCATATCGATTGCGCGGGCTATCGCCGTGATGGAAACCAACGGATGCGCGCGGTGTGTCGCCGCCGCGCCGACGGCTGGGTCCTGCGGGGTGATCCCGGGTGTAATCGCCACGATGATCGAATCGCGAGGTCTCGACGAAGAGATCGCAATCGACGCATTGCTCGTGGCCGCGATGATTGGAACCCTCATCTCCATGCGCGCTTCGCTCTCAGGGTCGATCGGCGGATGCCAGTCAGAAATCGGCGTGGCATCGGCTATGGCTGCCGGCGCTCTGATTCAGATTGCGGGCGGCAGGCCTGACCAGATGTCAAACGCAGTAGCCTTGGCGCTGAAAAACATCCTGGGATTGATCTGCGATCCTATCGCGGGACCCGTGGAGATCCCGTGCGTCAAACGAAATTCAATCGGCGTGGCAAACGCTTTCGCCGCCGCGGACATGGCCTTGTCCGAATTGCAGAGCGTGATTCCCACGGATGAAGTGATCGATGCCTTGGTGAACACCCAGAAACTGCTACCTAGCGAACTCAAGGGAACCATGATTGGGGGGCTTGCCTCTACTCCCACCGCGCTCCGTATCAAGAGAGAGTGGGAGAATCGAGTGCGCTGCTCGATCAAAACGACGCAAGGCATTCTATCGCCAGCAACATAAAAGGTGAATCATGAACAGCGAACTATGTGAGATACTGAAAAGCGAAGTGAAGCCTGCTTTAGGCTGCACGGGCCCCATTTCCGCGGCCTTCGCCGCCAGCGCGGCGAAAAGTGTCATCGGAGGGACACCCCTGCATATAAGCATCTTGGTGGACAAGGATACCTACAAGAATTCCATCAGCGTGGCCACACCCGGCACTCCATTCTGGGGAACGAAGAATCCGACGGTCCTCGGCGCCTTTTACGGGAAGCCAGAACTCGGTCTGGAAGTGATCAGGGACGCACATGATGCCGATTTTACCACCATCGAGGCTTTTGCTCGCGATCATTGCGATCTGGATATCAAATGGGATATGAAGTCCCTTGGAATCCATATCGACGTGAGGGTGGATACCGAGCAGGGATACGGACGTGCCATAGTCGCCAACGAGCATGACCGCATCGTCCTCCTCGAGACGAATGGCAGGATCATCCGCCGCGAGGAAAATCTGTCACAAGAAATTTCTGAATTCGAACGGAAGCGCCCCATACGTTCCCATACGATGAAAGAATTGTACGAATTCTCCAGAAACGTTGACCTTGGAGAAATTCAATTCCTCAAAGAAGTGCTCGACTGTAATCTCGCTCTTGCACGTTATGGCCTCGACACGAAAGCGGGTGCGGGATTTGGTCTGGCCATACTGGAATTGAAAGGGTATGCGCCCTATCTTCGCGCGAAAGCGTTAGCCGCCGCTGCTTCCGACGCGAGAATGTCCGGCGCGCCACTTCCAGCGATGAGCTGTGCCGGGAGCGGCAATGTGGGAATTTCGGCGTCGGTGCCGCTCTCCGCGATCGCGGAAGGGCATGGCATTTCGGAAGAGGGCCTTCTGCGGGCGCTCGCGTTCAGTTATCTTCTGACCATTCTCGGAAAGGCGCACATCGGCCGGTTGTCGCCGATTTGCGCTTGCGCCATGGCTGCCAGCATCGGAATTGGCGCCGGAACCTGCATGATGCTGGGCGGAAGCTTCGAACAAGTCGAATATACGATCGCGAATATCGTCGGAAGCACGGGCGGAGTGCTGTGTGATGGCGCGAAGTTCGGTTGCGCATACAAACTTGCCTCTGCCATAGGCCTTGCGATCGAATCGGCAGAGCTCGCCTTGATGAATGTGCACATACCGGCGTTGGACGGAATTGTGTGCGCGAGCGGCGATCAGACGCTTGCCATGTTAGGACGGATCGCCAGTGTGGGTATGCTCGGCGCAGATGAATATATGTCCAGGGAATTGATTGGACGGGAAACGATGGTAGACAGCTCGAATATATAATAAATAATTTTATATCGAAATTGGCGCATTGCCATTAATAGAGTTTTAATGTACTTTTACTTTTGGCATCCTAAGGAGATTTCCGTGCTGAAGCATGCGACCAGGGCGACACTCCATGACGACATCATGGAGCAGATGATCACGGCGATAAAAGAGAAGCATTGGGAGCCGGGCACCAAACTTCCCGGCGAGCAAAGCCTGGCCGCGACTTTCGGCGTTAGCAGGGCATGTATCCGTGAAGTGCTCAAGGCGCTCGCGCACTCGGGCGTTCTCGATGCCCGGCCTGGGCAAGGAACCTTCCTGACGTTGGACGCGGATAGGATTTTAAGCGGCGACCAACTTTCTACCGTGATGTTCTCCGAATTTTCCTATGCTGAACTGACTGAAATCCGCAGGCTGATGGAAGGCCAGGCGGCGTATTGGGCCGCTGAACGCGCTAGCCCCGAGAGCATAGAAAAGCTTGAAAATATCTTGTTGAGCGCGGGGAAAGGCAATTCAAAAACAGAAGTACACAAAGAGTTCCACAAAATGATCGTAGAGATGTCCGGTAACAGGCTGCTCATGAAGCTCCATGATACCCTGCGAACCGAGATCCTCTCTCAGAAGGAATTCCATTTTACGGTGTTACCAGTCGAGGATCTAGACCAGCAATGGGAAATATTTAACGCGGTCAAGGCGCACGCGCCGGAGAAGGCATGGAAGGCCATGCTCAAGCACGTGGATCTGTATTGGAAAAAGCTGGGGTTCGAGCTTTCTAAGTCCTAGGGCACGAATCCGTACTTCATTATGCTTTTGCCGGATCAATAGAGTTCATATTTTATATATAAATATTTATTGATATATTTTCCCTTAGGCTGATAATACCGCATCCCTCACACTATGATATCAGCCGCTTCGTGAAAGGCAGGAATTACATGCGCGGGTGGGGCCTCCCCGAGAAATAGGTCAATTACGAAGTTGAGGGCAACTGCATACTCATCGGATCGATCGTCGTTGGAAAGCCTAAAGCTGACATCGATGCTCTTTCCGCTGTCACCAAGCATGGTCGACCGAATAACTTCGCGATTTGGGCTCCGGATGCCACAACTCCTCCCCTCAAGAAGTGACCGATGATATTCAACAAGTGCAGGCATTGACAGTATGGGGCTGATCCTGGAGATCAGCCCCGATTTTTTTCGCTCCCTTTTATTAGTACATGTTTCTTTATTTTACAATTTTCGGTGATGCCGCTCTGGCGGCCGCATCGGGATTGTGCGAAAATACGATTCAGATTGAAACATGTATCCTGAATAAAAAGCCGAATGCTCATCCAGTGGAGTGCCTCGATGAAATCAAAAGTGCCGCTTTTTGCGTTCATGGCAGCGTTTCTGTGCCTGTCAACCATGGCCTTTTCCCAATCCCCCGGCGCGCCGGCGATTCCTGAGCATCTCAGGCAGGCTGTGGCCATCGCGAGGGAAGCCTTGGAGCAGGATCTTCGCGCGGAGACTGCCTGCAGCGCCGCGGTCGCCATCATCGAAGATAGGGCTATCGTCTATTCCGAGACCTTCGGCCTCGCGGATCGGGAAAACAAGATGCCTGTCGGCGCGGACACCCTGTTCAACATCGGCTCCATAAGCAAGACCTTCACCGCCTCGGCCGTGATGGCCCTCGTCGACGAAGGGAAAGTCGAACTCGACGTTCCCGTGCTGCGATACCTTCCTGAATTCGCGATGGCCGATCCCCGTTTCAGGAATATCACGGTTCGAATGCTG
>JBAZWK010000072.1:0-3886 GCA_041660365.1 Candidatus Shapirobacteria bacterium
CCTCCAAACACCTTTTCTAAACCAAGTTCTATAATTTGCCGATTTTTTACATCTTCCAGTTTCTCTTTGTGAAATTTATAAAAAACTTCGATTACCAGTCCCTTATCTGTCACTTTCTTGGGTCTAGCCGCCCTCAGGAAGGCTTCTACTGAATGATTGTAAGGTTTTACAGCTAAGAGTACTTCACCCCATTTATTCTCCACCTCTTCTAACTCCACCTTAACTATCTTTTTTATCTCAATATTCACCGGGTTGGTGTCAACTTTAGTTGACATAATAACCCGGCTTTTTTTTTCTTCCTTCGCCTCGACGAAGCTTTTTGCGAAGTCGGGTTTTTTTCCTCCCATTTCCATCACTGCCAACTCCAATGGTAACTGTTCTATCTCCACCAATTTTTCCCACTCTCCAGCCTTAATTAAAATCTCTAGATATTTTCTAATTTCCAAATTTCCAATTTCCAACAGCATTTTTTCATGAAAATACCCTAACCATTTCAATCTTAATTCTCCAAAATCTACCCCTCTCTCCGCCATTTTCTCCAATTTTTCCAAAATTTCTTTTACTTTATTTTTGGCTAAATCAGTCTCTAACTCCTCACCACCATATTCTCCCTTACCTTTTTCAAAATATTCTTTAACTTCTTTTTCCTCTATCTTTTTGCCAAATTGTAAACAAATTTCATTAAAAGTTTTTTGTAAATTTCTAAAACTTCCATCAGAATTTTTAATTATTATTTCTTCTGCTTCATCGCTAATTTTAATTTCTTCTCCTTTTATTATTTTTTCCAAAGATTTTTTTAATTCTTCCCTTTTCCCTTTCCTAAAATCAATCTTCATCAGCCTCGATAAAACCGTTTCTGGAATCTTTTGCGGATCAGTCGTACATAAAATAAACAAGGTATTTTTTGGTGGTTCCTCTATCAACTTAAGCAGCGCATTAAAAGCCTCCTTGGTTAACATGTGTACTTCATCAATAATAAAAATCTTTTTCTTTAGTTTTATTGGCGATAAATAGGCATTTTCTTTTAACGTTCTGATGTCATCAATTCCTCGATTTGAAGCGGCATCAATCTCCATAATATCTAAACTATTCCCTTTTTCGATTTCCAAGCAATTAGCACATTCTCCGCAAGGTTCCCCTTTTTGTAAATCAAGACAATTAACTGCTTTAGCCAAAATTCTCGCTGCCGAAGTTTTTCCCGACCCCTTCGGCCCCGCCAAAAGTAACGATTGAAAATCAGACTCAGAGGAAATTATACTTCTAATTCTATCCGAAACTTCGGGTAAATCTAATTCTGTTACTTTTTTGGGTCGATATTTTAAATGAAAAACTGCCATCAACTCATTCTATCTTATTTCAGCAAATTTTCTACTCCATGAATCATCCACTCCCTCATTATTTCCTCAATCCTTTTCCCTTGAAACACTGCTTCATATTTTAATTTCTGGGTACAAATTACCACATCTCCCAATCTTATATATCCATCTGCATCTGTTTTTTTAGACATCGGAAATCCTAACACTTGGGGAATATAATCTTTTTGTCGATATTTTATATTCAATTCTTTGGCTTTTTTCCGACCAACAAAAATCACGCTCAATTCAATATTTTCTTTTAATTTAAAAAAACCCAACGCTTCTTCAGCTTTTTCCAACACCAAATCTTCACTTAAACCCCAATTCTTCGGATGTTTTATTAAAATTACATTTTTCATTATTTTTCCATCTCTTCTTTCACTATTTTCGATACCGCATTTCCGTCTGCCTTTCCGGCTACCCTTTTCATTGTTTCCCCCATCACTGCCCCAAAATTCTTTCCTTTTTCACTAATTATCTTTTCAACTATTTCTCTAATCTCTTTTTCGTCTAATTCTTTAGGTAAATATACCTTAACTACCGAAATTTCATAGTCCTGTTCTTCTACTAAGTCATTTCGACCCGCTTTTAAAAACATCTCTCTCGCCTCTTCTTTATTTTTTAATTCTCTTCGCAACACGTTTATCTCTTCCGCCTCTGTTAAGGCGTTAAGAGGCAGTTGCATTTCCCTTTTATCAATTAAAGACACTAAAAATCGTAATACTTCTACTTTTTTTCTATCTCCTGATTTTAGGGCATCAACTGCCTCTTTTTTAATTTTATCCCGCCACATATTTTCTAGATTTTTTTGCTCTTTTACGGCATCGCTCCCGCCATAAAATAATTTTCTTTTTAGCATAACGTCCAATTGAGGGCTTGGCATAAGCCGCTCTTTTTCGGATCTCTTCGGTAATATCTTCCTCGATACTTAATCTTCGGAATTTACCAATAATATCGTCTTTAGTTTCGCCTTTTTTTCTTTTGACAATAATTGCCATTAAATCACCTCCCTAATAAGTCCCTATTTTACCTGTTATCTACTATAAAGTAAACCTTTAAAAATATGTATAACACACCAATATATCCAAACTATTTACCGTATGATCCCCATTGTAATCAATTCCCATCTTACACCGTGGTGTTGGTGCCGCTTTTATTGTCGTCGGTGTTACCGTAATTTTTTTTAACGTTGGGGTTGCTGTTACAACTTTTTTATTAATATCACAATTTGAAGGAAAACTAGCATTACAATCAGTACTAGTCTCTACAAAATATCTGTGTTCTTGACACACATTATTACTATCTAATTTAAATTGATCACAAACTTTTGAAGCCACTGTCGGGGTGATAGCGTTCTTACAACTACTGTCATCAACACATATTATCTCTGTCTTACAATCAGACTTAGTCCATTGTTGTGATTTTTGATAATAAGCACAACTGTTAGAACCGCAGCCATAAGTAATATCTAAGGCTCGATTGCAAGTCGACGAAGTATTTTCAACTTTTGTAGTTGGTAAAACTGTTACCACATTTACCGTCTTTACTGAACTTGAACCCTTAGTCGGCGTTATTTTATCGAAACCAGCATTACAATTTTGATTACAGATTTTATGGCCAGCCGTATCCCTGTAAATTTGACAAGTTATACCACTTTCGTTAGTACACATTTCCCCTGTATTTCCCGCTGTATATACCTTTATTGGAGTAATTTTATCTGCTGCCTGACCTCTATTCTCCTGATTTTGCTGAACTAACTTCGAAGCTACTGGTATCGCTATTGCCATTAATACCAATCCAATAAACATTGGAATCTGGATAAAACCGCGCCGGTTAGACATTTTATTTATTATCTTGTAAACATTTGATTCTATCCAAACTATTCACTACTCCGTCTTTATTGTAGTCCACTCCACTGGGACATTTATCTGCCCCTACACTAGGTGTTACTGATATAACTGTTCCCGTGGGTTTATTTTTTAAACAATATATATAATCCAAGCTGTTCACCGTCTTGTCTTTATTGTAATCCGTTGTATGGTCACAGCTTCCAGCCGCCACCGTTGGCACCAACATCACTGTTGGTGTTGGCATCTGAGTCGGAGTTACCACAGCCGCTACCGTCTTGAAAGAATAAGGAATTCCATCATTATCGTAAACTTCTTCCCCCACTCTAATTCTAAAATAATAATTAGTTCCTGCCTTAAGTGGGGACAAGTTTACACTATGACTAGTACTTTGATCACTCTCTGGAGCTCTTAATAGTAAACTCGCTGGTGTCGTCCCATATTCCACCACCCCCACTGTCGCCTTATCACTTATCCAAGTTACAACCGCACTTTTTCCATCTTCACTGGATTTTCCTAAAATACTTTTTGGAACTGTATCCGCTGAAGCCCCACTCAAATAAGTTTTTGCTGTATTAATTCCTAACACTCCCAAAACTCCTACTAAAAGCAGAATCACTCCAATAATTATTGTCTTTAAAGAGATTTTATTTTTGATCATAAAAAGCGCAGGGCCAAAGAAGA
>JBAZWK010000073.1:0-2710 GCA_041660365.1 Candidatus Shapirobacteria bacterium
TTCCGCCGTCGTATCGTCCGGCCCCGCGACTGGCTTTTGCTTGACGCCGAATTTTTGGGAGATCACCTCCTCGGGCACCCCCGTCGCCGCTGCCAGATCAGCCGCCGTCAGGCGGTTTTCAGGCAGATAGATCCCAATCCCGGCTATTCCTACATGCATGCCATACTCCGTAACAAGTGAATCATCTCTCACTACTATATTCACCCATTTCCACGATCCGTCAAGGGCAATTTTTATTTTTTTGAGGAAATCAAAAGCAGAAAATATCTCAAAACTTTGTAATTTTATTTAATATCAATTTTTAGCAAATTAATATTATGGATGGTCTTCTTTTTGGCGAGTTCCAAGAAATTTTATGATTCGCACTTGCGTGATTTAGGCAAGAGCAATATACTAGTTTTCGAAATAGGTGAATCAGTTCTCATTCCATTTTTCAAAACAAGGGGAAAGGGACTGCCCACCAATCGGGGATTCACGATGGCCAAAACAGGACAGGAGAGGAACGAGCCTACGGCCAGCAGGGAAAGGCTCATTCAATCCTCAATAGAGCTCCTCTCGGAAAAATGGTACGGCACCGTTTCGGTTGCCGAGATATGCCGTCACGCGGGATTCTCGAATGGCCTCTTTTACCGCTATTTCCAGGACAAGGAAGAAATATTCAGGCACATCCTGGAAATGGTCATTGAACAGATCGCCGCGGCGCTCGTGGAGTTGCCCGGCGAAACCGCTCGCGAAAGGCTGGAGCTATTCGCGAAGATAATCTTCGATTATTCCCAGAATAACACCACCCTCGTCAAAGTCTTCCGTGAAGGCCAGTACCGCTTCTTCGAATATGAGCGCAGGCTCAAGGCCGTCTACGACGAAGCGCTCGGCAGGGTAATGAGGGAAGAACCTTCGCTCTCATCCTATATTTTCGCCTTGGGAGGGCTCCGTTTCGCCGCTATACGATCGGCCTTCCATGGCATTCCTGTCCGACTCGCCGTGCTCCAGAAGATTCTCGAGGAAGGCATGTTCCGGGACTATGCCTATGATCCAGGCAAGGTCTTTTCCACGTCCATCACTCCCCTTCCCCTCGAAATCATGCCTGACGCGCGGGAGCGAATTCTCCGCGAAGGCAAGACTCTCATCGGGAAGCAAGGGTATTTCGAAACCAACATACACGAGATCACTTCGGCAGCGGGGCTCTCCACCGGAGCTTTCTATACCTATTTCGCCAACAAGGAAGCCTTTTTCGCCGAGCTTATCCACAGGGTGGGCAGGGAAGTGCGCCGCTTCATATCCATCAACCTCAGCCCTTCCCTCAACAGGCTGGAGCGCGAACTCCGCGGCCTGTGGCTCTTCATTGTCTTCCTTTCCCTCGACCGGCACTGCTACGGCATCGTGAGGGAAGCCGAATTCGTGCTCCCGACGGCGGTCAGGTCATACTATGACGCTTTCGTCGATGGGTACCGGGAGCACGATGAAGCGGCGGAGATGATCGACGAGACGACGGAGATCGAATTCATGCTCGGCGTCGCGCATTATCTCGGCATTGAGGTCATATTCGACCAATCGCCCGAGAACGCGAGAAGCATCATTGCCGAAATCGGGGAATTCTATCGCCGTGGATTCGGCGACAAACTGGGCTAAGAGGGTTTTAAGGCAGACCCGAAAGCGAAGGTTCTGCGGGAGGTTAGCATGGCGATCGCGCGCATTATCGGAACAGGGCTTTACGCGCCGGGGAATCCAATCGACAACGAAAGGCTCAAAGCGTTGACAGGCATCGAGTTCGACGCCGCCAAGCACGAAGCCAAGTTGGGCATTGCCAAGCGCCATATCGCGAGACTCTCGAACATCGATGAAAGCACGGCGGATTTCGCGGAAAAAGCTGCCAGAGCCGCGCTCGCGAGCGCGGGGGTCGATCCTATGGATGTCGGCCTCTTCATCGTGGCGACCGATACGCCTGAGTATATCTCCCCGGCCACGGGCATCCTGCTTCAGGGCAGGCTGCAAGGCGGGGAAACCGAAGCCAGGGCATTCGATGTGGGGGCTTCCTGCGCGAGCTTCGTCGCCGCGCTGGACATGGCCGCTCGCGCCGTAGCCAGCGACCCGAGCCTTCATTACGCGGTGATTGTCGGCGTCTACAATATGCCAGCCTATATCCGCGATGGCGACGCCTTCGGTTGGTCCATTTTCGCCGACGGGGCGGGTGCCGTGGTGCTTGAGCGCGCCGAAAGCAGCCACTCCCGCTATGTCGAGGGAGTGTTCCGCGCCGATGGCACCCAGTGGAACTATGTGGGCGTCTACGCCGGAGGCACGCGCAAACCCGTGACGAGAGCGCTGCTTGACGCCGGCGCCTATGGGCTTGAGCTCCTCCAGCGCCTGCCGGGCGACAGGAACATCAAGCTTTGGCCGCCCCTCGTCCTGCGCCTCCTCGAAAAGGCAGGCCTCCCCCAGTCCCAGGTAAGCCACTATATCTTCACGCAGATCAACCGATCGGTCATCGCCCAGGTGATGGACATCCTCGGAGAGCCGATGGAGAAGACCACCACCATCATGGATCGCTACGGCTATACCGGTTCGGGCTGCGTGCCCATGGCGCTGCACGAGGCGCTCCGCGAGGGAAAGGTGGGTAAGGGCGACCTTGTCGTCCTCGTCGCCTCCGGAGCGGGACTCGCCGTCGGCGCCTCCCTGATACGTTTGTGATTCCCCGCGGCCCCGCCGTCGCGCC
>JBAZWK010000073.1:2720-3885 GCA_041660365.1 Candidatus Shapirobacteria bacterium
GGCGGAACATGAATTGGCTCGACACGTATAAAAGCAAGCTCATCTCAATTGACGAGGCGGTCTCGCATATCGGAAGCGACAACGACATCATCGTCGGCCAATGCGCCTCCGAGCCCCAGGGCTGCATGTCCCGATTCCATATCGTGGCCGACAGGGTGACCGACGCGCGCGTTTTCTCGGTTCTCACCCTCAAGCCCTATGACTTCTATATGAAGCCCGAGATGAAAGGGCACTTCGAGCTGGCGTCCTGGTTCCACGCTCCCGGCTCGCGCGCGGCCCTCAAGGCTGGGACGGGCACCGTTACCTATGTCCCCAACATGCTGCATCGCGCGGCCTCGGACAGGATCCACGCCCACCGGCCCGAAATCTTTTTCGGAACCTGCACACCCCCCGACAAGCACGGCTTTGTCTCCCTCTCCCTCGGCATCACCTACGAGAAGGATATGGTCGAGGCGGCGAAGCTCGTGGTGCTCGAGGTCAATCCCCGCCTGCCGCGCACCTTTGGAGACACCCAAGTCCATGTCTCGGAGGTGGATTACTTCGTCGAGTACGACCAGGAAGTGCCCAGCTTGCCCGCCCCCAACCCCGACGCCACCGACATGGCGATCGGCGCCCACATCGCGGAGCTCGTCGATGACGGGTCCACCATCCAGCTTGGCATCGGAGGCATTCCCAACGCCGCGGCCCTGGCCTTGCGCGACAAGAAGGACCTCGGGGTGCACACCGAAATGCTTGTCGATTCGATGATGGAATTGTATGAGATGGGTGTGGTGACCAACGCCAAAAAAGCGCTCAAAAAGGGAAAATTCATAACGACCTTCGCGATGGGTTCGCGGAAGTTCTACGACTGGCTCGACGACAACGTCGCCGTCGAGTTTCAGCGCGGGCGCTGGACGAACGATCCATCGGTGGTAGCGCAAAACTCGAAGATGGTATCGATCAATACCTGCATCTCGGTGGATCTCACCGGCCAGGTGGCGAGCGAGAGCATTGGGCCCAACCAGTACTCGGGCACGGGCGGCCAGTCCGACACGGCCACGGGAGCCGTGGCCGGCTTCGACGGTCTCGGCAAGAGCATCATCGCCTGCTACTCCACGGCCAAGAATGGCGCCGTGTCGACCATCGTGCCCATGCTCCCCGAAGGTTCGGCGGTAACGCTGCATCC
>JBAZWK010000074.1:0-3874 GCA_041660365.1 Candidatus Shapirobacteria bacterium
AGTAGTATAACATCTCTTGATTTTTTAGTCACAGGCTTTTAATATGATTGAGAAGAGCCTTGCGGCTCCCTCAAAAATATCCACGAGGAGGTCCATATGAAAAACTACAGGGTGATTGTTCGCACAAAGGAGCCTCGGAGGATACTCGCCTAGCTTTCCCTTTCGGAATCTTCGCGTCATTCTCCGGGCTTCCTCCCACGAACGGTATGTCGGGATGTTAGCAAAAATATAAACGGAGAAATAAAGCAATGCATAATTCACTTGAATCATACGGATGGAACGCCGCCTTCGAGCGCGCGGCCCAAGTCTTTGCTGATATGAACCTGTCGCCGGCGCGTATCGTTGAGACCGGCAGGGATTCATGGAAACTGGCAGCCGAATCCGGGGATGGCATCGAGGAGATCGATGCCGTCGTTTCGGGAAAGTTCATGTACGGGATCGACCATTCCGCCGAAATGCCCGTGACGGGCGACTGGGTGCTCATACGCGGGGGGCTGAGCGGAGATGAGATAGCGGTGATCCATGCCGTTCTGCCGCGCATAAGCAAGTTTTCGCGCAAGGCCAAGGGCGACACCGCCTATGACAAGGTAGAGGAGCAGGTTCTCGTTGCGAACATCGACACGGCCATCATCGTCGCCGCGGCTGGCCAGGACTGGAACGCGCGGCGGATCGAGCGCTATATCGCCCTTGTGATCGATTCAGGGGCGCGTCCGGTCGTTGTCATAACGAAGGCTGACCTGGCTGAAGATATCGATGAGCTTATCCACAGGACGAGAGGTCTGGCGCCTTCCCTCCCCGTCTTCGCGGTGAGCGCGCTCACCGGCCAGGGCCTGGATCGCTTCGATGAGTACCTCCTGCCCGGCGTCACCGCCGTCCTCGTCGGTTCCTCGGGGGCGGGGAAGAGCACTCTTCTCAATAGGCTTGCGGGGCGAGACCTTCAGCGCGTTCAGGACATTCGCGCCGATGACCACAAGGGGCGGCATACAACGAGCGTGCGCACCCTCTTCCGCCTGCCTTCGGGCGCCCTCCTCATCGACACGCCTGGATTGAGAGAGATCCAGCTTTGGACTTCCGAAGAGGATGTCGACGCGACATTCCCGGAGATAGAGGCCCTGGCTGCCTTGTGTAGATTCAGGGACTGTACCCACGACAGCGAGCCAGGCTGCGCGGTGCGCGAAGCCATCGAATCGTGCGCTATCGCCGATGATCGCGTCGCCGCCTGGAGAAAGCTGCGCCGCGAGATCGAAGCTTTGGAAAGGCGGCAGGATCCCCTGCTGGCGGCGGCCGAGCGCGCTCGCTGGCGGAGCATCAATCGAGAGTTCAGGCGGTTCAACAAGGAAAACGATCGCTGAGCCCCATGCCGAGCCCGGTAAGGCATCAGCCCCGGGCGATGTACCTGACCTTTCCGACCGTCCAGGCGCGCTTCAGGACGGGGGCGCCCCGTCCCGCGCCGCCGGCCGCGGGCGCCGGTCCCAGGGCGATGGCCTTGCCGGGGCAGTGCTGGACGCATGCGGGCAGGAGGCCGGCCGACTGCCGGGAAGCGCAGAGGTCGCATTTCCCCGGCTTGCCCGAGTCTGGCAAGATGGCGATGGCGCCGTAGGGACAGGCCTCCTCGCAGGCTCCGCAGGCGATGCAGAGATCAGAATCGATCTCCACGAGTCCCGCGCCGCCCCGGACGATGGCCCCGGCGGGGCAGGCGTCGGCGCAGGCCGGTTCATCGCAGTGCTGGCAGAGGATAGGAACGAAACCGCGCCCCTGGGGAGATCCGGGCAGGGCTTCGCCGCCATCGCTCCTCGATTCTTCCACCTTGATGAAGCCCATGCCCGGGCCTGTCTTCTTCTCGAGGGCGCAGGCCACTTCGCAGGTTCCGCAGCCCCAGCACCGGTCCAGGTCTATGGAGAGAAGGGCTTCATCGGACATCGGCAACCTTCCTTATCTGGCACTTGAGGCCCCTCATCGGCACGGTGCCGATCCCCTCGGCGAAACGCTCCCAGCCGAGAGCCTTGTTTATGTTCCCCTCCCCGCCCCAGCCCGGTACGGCTTCTATGAAATCGAGGGAAAGGTCGCGCTCCAGCCTGGCGCGGAGACGGGCGCTCCCCGTGGGCGTCGAGACTTCGACGAGATCGCCTTCGGAGATGCCCCGGGATGCGGCCGTGTCGGGATGGATATAGACGACAGGATCGGGCTGCTGGGCCCGGAGCCATGGATTCTGCCTGTTTTCGGTGTGGCGGAAAAAGATGCTTCTGGCGCCGGTGCTGAAATCATAGGGATACCGCCCGTCCCGCGATCCTTCATCCCCGGCTTGCGCCTGATCCAGCCTGGGGGATCCGGGAGGCAGGGGGGCGCAGCCCTTCGAAGCGAGCATCGACGAGTAGAGCTCAACCTTGCCCGAAGGCGTCTTGAATCCCGATTTCAGGTAATTCCCGAATTTCAGGGGAGCGTGGAGGCGTCTCCTCTCCAGAGCCTGACGGAAGCTCAGGCCCGTGGGGGAGAGCAGATGGTCGTAAAGCTCCTCGGAACCATTCCAGAAAAGTTCTCCCAGTCCCATGCGCCTGGCCAGGTCGCAGATGATGTCGACGTCGGATCTCGAGTCCCCCGCTTCCGCGCATTTCCTCTGGAAGACTGTATGGTCGAGGGAAGTCTGGAAGGAGGATATGACATTGTCCCTCTCCAGCCAGGAGGAGGCGGGAAGGACGATGTCGGCCATCTGGGCCGTGGGCGTCAGGAAGATGTCGCAGACGGCCAGGAATTCCAGCTTTTCCATGGCCCGGTTCACGAGATTCGAATTGGTGTAGGACACCGCCGCATTGCTTCCGAAGATCAGGGCAGCCTTGACCGGATAGGGCTCCCCGCTCAGGATCGTGCTCCAGAGGCTGGGCATATGAGAGGAAGGCACCGAGGAGAGTTCGCCGCAGAGGAGGGGAAAGCGGTCGAAGCCGATCCTCTCCTTCTGGACTTCCGGAGGCAGCCTCGAGGCGAGTATGAACTCATGGCTGTTCTGGGAAATTTCGCCCCTGCCGGAGACGAGGACATTCCCGCCGGGTATGTCGATATTTCCGGTTATCGCCATCAGGATGGAGAGGGCGCGGCAGGTCTGGACCGAGTCGGCCGTCTGGTCGACGGTGACGCAGCGCGTGATGCAGGAAGGTTTCATCCCGGCGTAGGCCCTCGCCGCGCCGCGGATCGCGGCTGCCGGCACGCCGGTGAGGGTTTCCGTGATTTCGGGCGTTCTCCAGGCCACATGGGTCCGCAGCGCGTCGAATCCCGTGGTCCAGGCTTCGACGAAGCCGCTGTCGTAAAGCTTTTCCTCGATGATGACCTGGATGAAGCCGAGCGCGAGATCCGTATCGGTCCCGGGCTTGATCCTGATCCAGTCGTCGGCCTTGGCCGCGGTTTCCGAAAGCCTGGGGTCGATCACGACGAGCCGGGCTCCCCTTTCCTTCGCGTCCATGATGGCCGCGCCCTGCAGGGGCCATGTGGCGGCCGGGTTCGACCCCCACACGACGATGCATTTCGAGTTCGCGAAATCGCAGGATTCGGGATACTGGGCCCCGAAGGTGACCCGGCAGTCCACGAGGCGCGGCCACAGGCACTGGGCCCAGCCGGCGGCTCCGTGGTTCGGCGCCCCGAAGGCATTGGCGAGGCGGGAGAATACGCGGCTCCAGCCCCTCCTCGTTCCCTCCAGGAAGGCGATGCTCCGTGCCCCGTCCGACTCCCTGTAACCCAGGAGCTTCGAAGCTATCTCGCCCAGGGCTTCATCCCAGGAAATTTCTTCCCAGCCCGGAGGAACGGTTCCCTGGGCGCTCCCGGCCTCGATGCCGGGCAGGGGCCGCCGAACCTGGCCGGAGCCTCGCGGCCCCAAACGCCTGAGTGG
>JBAZWK010000075.1:0-3810 GCA_041660365.1 Candidatus Shapirobacteria bacterium
GGTAGCCTACGCGGTCGACTACCTCAAGGGCATGATCCAGAAGCTTGAGGCTGCCTGGCCGCGGCGCACCGCCATCGAGAGCTTTTCGAAGATAGCTGCCAAAGAGGCGGCGCGCCGCGACGTCGCCCTCCGCTACGACGGCGAGTCGGGCTATCTGGGCACGGCCGTCTCCTCGGGAGAAAAGCTCCTCGAGGTCTCGGCCTTCGACCGCATCCTCATCGTCCGACACTCGGGCATGTACTCGGTCGTGGACGTACCCGAGAAGCTTTTCGTCGACCAGGGCCTTCTCTGGGTGGCCATCGCCAACAAGGAAGAGATCAACTCAACCCTTCTGACGATCGTCTACCGCGCCCCGGGCACGGGTTTTCCCTACATCAAGCGCACTTCCATCGAGACCTGGATCATCGCCAAGGATTATTCCCTCATCCCCGAGGGTGCCCAGATGCTCCTCTTCTCCACGGAAAAGGATTTCGAATTCACCCTCACCTACGCGAAAAAGCCCCGAACCAAGAAGAACGACGAAACCTTCAAGACAAAAAACTACGGACAGAAGGGCATGAAAGCCGCGGGCGTCCGGCTCGCAACGCGGGAAGTCCTGGACGCGGTGTCATCGGCGAAGCGCGTCACACCGGTCGGTCCCAACGCGCCCGAACTCGAGGTCGAGGCGGTTCTTGGCAATCAGGCGGAGGTTAGGAGAGAATCCCTGCCCGAAAAGGCTGTAAAAACCCCCGTGGCAAAGAAAAGCGCCGCTCCCAAGAAGGTGGCAAAGCCAGCGAAAACGGTGAAACCGGCGCGGCGCGAGGCTGGGGAAAAAAAACCCAGGCTAGCCGCCACCCCAGAAGAAACAGCCCGCGCAAAGGCGGAAATCGCCCGGGTTCAGGCCGAAACGGAAGCCAAGGTTGAGAGCATCCCCCATGGACTGTTCGCCGCCCTGGCGCGCAAGAAGGCCGAACTGGCTTCCGATGACAAGGATAAATCCAAGGGCAATTCATGAGCGCCCGGCGAGGCTGGCAATCGACAGGGGCTAGAGTGGGAATTGCGGATTCCTATTGACAAAACAAAGGGGAGACGCTACATTTCAAACGCTTTTTGGCGGTATGCCAATAGAGCATTCCCCTGTAGCTCAGCTGGCAGAGCAAGTGGCTGTTAACCACTGGGTCCCTGGTTCGAACCCGGGCGGGGGAGCGTCAAACGAAAAGGGTCATCCGAGAGGATGACCCTTTTCGTTTGACGCGACGAACCTTTGGTTCGTCGATTTACCTAAAGGCCGGCGACGAACCTATTCCGGTAAGCGCGCTAAGGCTGAAAGGAAAAGGTCCTGACCCCATAGATCCAAGCCACGTTGACCTTCTTGAGTAATAAACGCCGTAATGTCTTCCTTCGAACGCTTCCAGTCAGTGTTGGCGATCCTCTGACTCATTTCGTCTATATACCAGGTCCGATCGACCAAAATATCCTTATCAGCCCAAGGTCCCGATTGCCGTAAAGCAGCTGAAAGGCGCCGATAATTGACTGGTATTTTCCTATCCATATACCATAGGAAATCGTACCAGTCACGGCCTTTTTCATACTTCCGACAGAGGAGAGCGTGACTCTTCCCTGCGAGCATTGTAGGAAGGTTTTCAACCGTGACGCTTGAGACCGAGGGAAAGCCAATATACTTCGTCTCGAATTCGCTACCATTGGGAGGATTCGTATCCACCTCGAGCTTGATCTTAACCGGACGCGAGGAACCGCGTTTGTCAGGATATGCGAGATGCAAGATTTTCCCGATTGAATCATCTTTGACGAAGGCTTTTTTTACCGCTTCGCCCGCTTTCGATTTATCCTGCACTTCTACTGAATATCCATATTGCTCAAGGGTCGCGCTTATGAGGGAAAACCAAGGTTGCCAGGTGAGGTTTGAATTAGCCTGCTTAAGAATAAAATCCATGTCCTCTGAAAACCTGTCTATCCCATGCAGTATCCGCAGGCAGGTTCCGCCCTGAAAAGCCGCGGAGGTGAAAAAATCCGATGTCGATAGGGCGTAAAGAATGAGTTCCTGCGTTATCTCCCGCAACGCCTGCGATTCCGAGATTCCCGCCTGTACGCCATACATCTTCAACCGAGCTTCGATGATCCGAGTATTCATAAATTCAGGTCCTCCCTGAGTCCCGAGAGAAAGGTTTCCACTTTGGCGGCAGTATGATAATTCCCTTGAATTTCAATAAAATCCTCACTCGTGAGGCTCTCCAGTTCCTCATCCTCAATCCTCAGAGATTCGAGCAATGGTCGCCGATTGGTCCAGTCCAGTTTTCGCGCATAAACATAATCGGCGAGAGCCTTCAATGGTCGCGCAAGCAAGAAGGATTCACCGTCAGCGCTGCTCGTTTCCACGCCGCAAAAAAACATGACCTGCGGAATGCGCGTGTAACTGAAGCGCCCCAGCGGATTATCGAAGGATGCCGCATTTTTAGGCGTCGCGCAGGTAATGGTCGCTACCCGTTCGGGAATCCACCCATGGAAACTCAGTGCGTATTCGAAGCTGACATAGGAGGGAAAATACAAGCGATTGGCGATCAGGCCGGGGGCGAGGTTTTTCTTTCGCAGAGACCCGCTCAGGGTGTAGAGTCCCCGTTTGAGTTGAATCAGGTCCCCATCGTGTAGGGCGCGCTTGACAAGGGCAAACCTGATATTGTCCTCCGGCTCGATATTCTGGAGGTCGGCGCTCGAGAAAAGAGGATACTCAAGCGTTTCGAAAACAGCGCGAATTAGTCTATTCATACTAGTAACTGTCATTTTATGACAGTTACTAGTATAATACGTTTTACAGTGAATACAAGAGCAGAAATTTGAACATATTGGTATTGTGCGATACCGATAACGGGATTATATTTGTCAACAAGGATTATGAGTAACCAAAAAACCGACGACGCTTCTTCTCCAGCGGAGTTAGTTGCCCTGCGCGCCCGCTATAACGCGAGCCAGAAGGCTTTTGGCGCTATCCTTGGCTTTGGCGAGCTTACGATGAATAGCTACGAAAAAGGGAATATGCCTAATCCGACCAATAGGCTCGTTCTTAGACTTGCGAAGGATCCCTACATTTTTAAGGCTATGTACAGACTCAATTCGGACAAGATCGGAGCACTGCAGCGGAAAAGAATAGAAGAATCCGAAGGCTATCGTTCCGCGGAAGATATCTAATATCGCATGCAGCCCGAAGAGTTGAGTCGATGTGCTGAACCGGACCCTGTTTTTAATGCGCGCATGAAAGAAATGGATTTGAGTCGAGATACCGTCTTGGATAAGATCCGCCGTTACAAGAATGACTTCGAAAAAGACTATGGCATAATCCGCATAGGCATATTCGGCTCCGTGGCTCGAGAAGAGGCGTAGGATTCCAGCGATGTGGATATAGTGGTCGAGATGCGCGAGCCCGATCTTTTTTATCTGACACATATAAAGGACACGCTTTCAAAGGAATTCGGACGCCCCTTCGATATCGTCACCTTTCATAAATCGATGAATAAGCTGCTCAAAGCTCGAATCAAACGCGAGGTCGTTTATGCGTAGCAACGACCTCACTCGGGATGTCGTAGAACAGATTCTCACTCGGGGCTATTGACAGAGTCAAACGACGAGCTGGACTTCCCCCAAAACCGTAGACACTTGCTATACTCATAATTCAAGGCAAGGAGAATGGGAATGGGAGTTCCAAAGTACACAAAAGAGTTCAGGTCAGAAGCAGTGTGTAACGTTCCTCCGCGGCACCAGTGGTGTTTCCGTCTCCCGACCTCAAGGTACGATTTTTATCCTGACTTCATTGCCCGA
>JBAZWK010000076.1:0-1763 GCA_041660365.1 Candidatus Shapirobacteria bacterium
TGGCCCCGCGAGAAGTAGAGCCAGTGCCGGTCCCTGCCCCATGCCCGCGCCTAGAAGCCCCTGAACAATGGGGATTTCCGTGAGGGTGGCGAAATACATGAGAGCGCCCGCGAAGGAAGCCACGAAATTCGCGAAGAATGAGTTGCCGCCCAAAAGTCCTGCAATCCATGCGCTCGGGATGATGCCATCATGACCGGGGCGCCCCAGGAGGAATCCGGAGAGGAGAACGCCCCCGAAAAGCAGAGGGAGAATCTGAAGGGAGAAATCGCGCGTCGCGACCACCCACTCGATACGTTCATCCCTGTTGAACCAGCGGACGAGCGTGTAGACGAGGACGAGGGCGAAGGCGCCCGTTATCCAGTATTTCGCGGCGAAAATCGCGTCCCAGACGGCGCTTCCGCCCTTGGAATTGGCCCAGTTCACGAAAACGAGAATGCCGATCATGCTCCCCATGTAAACGATCATCTGGCCGAGGCTGCGGGCGGGCTTATCGGAGGGAGCCCCGAAGAGCCGAGCGTCGGCGGCGCGCTTCGCATCGTCCTTTCGAAAAATAAAAGCCATCAAGAGGCCTATCACGATGGAGAAGACAATGGCGCCAACTGTCCTCGCGACGCCCAGCTTCCAGCCGAATACCTTGGCGGAGAGCACGATCGCGAGAATGTTGATCGCCGGACCTGAATAGAGGAAAGCCACCGCGGGGCCAAGTCCGGCGCCTTTCTTGTATATTCCCTTGAATATGGGCAGCACCGTGCAGGAACAGACCGCCAGTATGGCGCCCGAAACCGAAGCCACGCCGTAGGCGACGAATCGGTTGGCGTCCGGCCCCAGGTAACGCATTACCGCCTGCTGGTTGAGGAAGACGGTGATGGCGCCGGCGATGAACATGGCGGGTACGAGGCAGAGGAGGACATGCTGGCGGGCGTAATCGCCCAGCATGAGGAATGCTTCATTTATGGCAACCAATATTCGGGGAGCCTCAAAAGGAACGAAGTAAGCCGCGAGAAAAACGCCGAAAACCAGGACCAGTTTTTTATTCGGAGACCATTCTTTCGAACTCATGCCTTTACCTTCTCTCCAATATTCGCGGCTATCGACTCGACAAGATCGCCGGTAATTTTCGTCTTTCCCTTTTCCACGCCGAAATCGGTCATGACGAACTGCGTGCAGGGAATCCCATTCTTCTCGAAAATCCTTTTGCCGCACGAAACCTTGCAGCCATCCAGGACGATGTTCCTCGTCGCGTTCCGCGCCGATTCCAGGAAACCGGAAAGATCCGCTCCCATCGACGCTAGGCAAGTGGAGTCGGCGACCCCTTCGCGATTGAGGGTCCTCATGACTTGATCCGCCAGAAGGCCTGTGTTGGCCGCCCCCGAACAGGCATAGACGAGATTGGTTTCGCAGGTCCCGCCGCAATTACAGGGCATGGAATTTTCCTCCCTGGAGGTAGGAAGCCACCTGCTCCTTCGTGAGCACGCGTCCGACGCTTTTCACGTCGCCGTCGATCGCGAGGGCAGGCGTCATCATCACGCCCATCTCCATGATCGCGTCGATGTCCGTGACCTTTTCGATATCGGCCTGGATGCCGAGTTCGGCTACCGCCTCACGGGCATGCTGCTCGAGAAGCTTGCATTTTGGGCAACCTGAACCAAGAATCTGTACTTTCATGACAACCTCCGCTATGTGAACTATATTTCACATAGATACTACAAAGGATTCATCCTGTCAAGAAGAATCGTTTTATTTAGCGGAATGTACCGGAATAC
>JBAZWK010000076.1:1773-3783 GCA_041660365.1 Candidatus Shapirobacteria bacterium
GGTGGATGAAATCGAGAATACAGCCGCAGGAGAGCGAGTACAGAATGCTTTGCCCTTCCCTGCGATCGTTCACCAGACCGACATCCCGCAATATCGCCAAATGTTTCGAGACGGTGGAAACATCGGCTCCAACTTCTTTGGTCAGATCCCCAACACATCGCTCACCCTCGGCAAGCCTCAATACGATATAGAGACGCGAGGGGTGCGCGAGCGCTTTCAATACATCCACCCGATGTTCATGAAGGTATTCGTCTTGTGTATTCATCCTATTTGGTAGTTTTACCAAAAATATGCGGTTTGTCAATCGATTTTGCTTGACAATCAATATATATTTGGTAAAAATACCAATAAGCTTAGGCTGGAATTAGGTTGCAAGGAGCAGTTATGCCAGAGAAGCGTCTTGGTTTCTTCGCCAAATATCTTTCGCTGTGGGTATTCCTCTGCATTGCCCTGGGAGTTGCGGTAGGATACTTCCTCCCCGGCATCCCAGCATTTCTCGGACAGTTCGAGTATGCCAAGGTTTCCATTCCCGTCGCAATCCTGATCTGGCTCATGATCTACCCGATGATGCTCAAGGTTGATTTCACCAGCATAAAGAATGCAGGGAAGAAGCCGAAGGGTCTTGTGGTCACGCTTGTTGTGAACTGGCTTATCAAGCCATTCACGATGTATGCCATCGCCTGGTTCTTTCTTAAAGTTGTATTCAAGGCGCTCATCCCATCCAGCCTCGCGACGGAATACCTTGCCGGGGCAGTCCTCCTTGGAGCCGCGCCCTGCACGGCGATGGTGTTTGTCTGGTCCTATCTGTCGGACGGTGACGCCGGCTACACGGTTGTCCAGGTAGCCGTGAACGACCTCGTGATATTGATCGCCTTCACGCCGATCGTCGCTTTTCTTCTCGGCGTGAGCGACGTCCATGTGCCATGGGATACCCTCCTCCTCTCTGTCGTGCTTTTTGTCGTGATTCCTCTGAGCGCGGGTGCGCTGACACGGTCGCGCCTGATCAGACAGCGGGGCAAGGAATGGTTCGAGAATGTATTCCTGAAGAAGTTCGACGGATTTACCGAAGGCGGACTCCTCCTCACGTTGGTCATCCTCTTCGCCTTTCAGGGCGAGACGATTCTCGGCAATCCCCTGGCGATAGTCCTTATAGCCGTCCCTCGTGTAATCCAGACCTACCTTATCTTCGCGATCGGCTATGGGTGGGCGAAAGCCTGTAAAGTTCCTTATTCGGTCGCGGCTCCTGCGGGGATGATAGGCGCTTCCAACTTCTTCGAACTTTCCGTTGCGGTAGCGATCAGCCTCTTTGGCTTGTCGTCAGGCGCCGCACTGGCAACCGTCGTGGGCGTGCTCACTGAAGTACCAGTCATGCTCAGCCTTGTCGCCTTCGCGAAGAAGACCAAGCATTGGTTTCCAAAGGAAGCCTCCAGTGGAAATAGCTAAGCGCGCAAAGCTCCGCGACGCGATCCTGAAAAATTTTACCAGGAACCGATAGGAATTCATGCTGTTGACGCCGATAAGGTTTTTTCTGTACTATGTGAATAATGAGTGACATAATAGATCCATCACGTCTTCGTGATGAAACGATCATCTTCAAGGCAATGGCCAGTGAAGCACGACTCGCAATAATTCACACCCTTAGTTCCGGCGAGAAAAGCGTCAACGAACTCGTCGAAATGCTGGAAGGATTGACCTGTGCCTGTTCGGTCGAGCGCACCAACATTTCCAAGCACCTTTCGGTGCTGCGTGACGCGGGAATCGTTTCGTGTCGCGACGAAGGGCTCAAGCGGATTTACCGGCTGGATTTCCCCTGCATCGTCAACACCTTCGAGTGCGTGGGAAAAGTTTGCGGGAGGAACAAATGGATACAATAATCCTGTATCTGATCGCAGGCGTCGGACTTTTTGCTTCGCTTGTAAAAGATCGTACCAGAACAATGAAGGCTCTGAAAAAGGCCTGGAAGGCCTTCGAGGGCATCCTGCCTCAATTCCTCGTCATACTAATCTTCGT
>JBAZWK010000077.1:0-1962 GCA_041660365.1 Candidatus Shapirobacteria bacterium
AATTTTTTAACTAATTTAGAAAAATTACTAAAACTCAATTCAATCATGGCTAGGTAAGCGCGAATAGATTCCGCTTTTGGCAAAGTTAAGTTCCACAAATCTCCATCTTCTATGTATTTAAGAAGCTGGGGTAATTTTTTCTTCGGAAAAAAATATTTCCAAGTTAAAACCGCCGCCGAATGTTTGGTATTAAAAACAAACTCTTTTGCCAACTCTATATCTTCCTTACTAGAAGCATGATGATCAATTACTACCAATCGCTTACCGGCCGCCATTAAAGTTTTTAAAGTCTCGGGAGTAAAACTAGTATCTAAAGCATAAATCTCGGAATATTGTTCCAAGGGTTCTTCTGGCACGCCCCGCGGCGGTACCCCAAAATAGTCCGCTTTTTTGCCAAATTTCTGATAAGCCACCCAGGCCGCCCCAAACCCATCCGGACAATTTATGTGATAAATAACTGCAATCTTATTCATAAATAATTAAATAATTATTTGTCCTCTAAATTTTCCATTTCCATATGGCACAACGGTTAAACCTTCTATAGGGTCAGTTGTCCCAAAAACTACACTTTCATCCGTGTTAGTTATTACTTGTACCTCTATATATTTCTCATCTTTTTTAATTTTTAAACACGGCTGCTTATTAAGCGGGTCAATGGATTCCTCCACCTCATAACCCAAATTGCGAATTATATCCGCTAAAGCTGGCAAATCTTCAATTTTTTGATTTTCAAAAAATCGTCTCTCTTGTTCCATATTGTTAGTAAATTGTAGCTTAAAAAACAATAAAAATCCCCATCCTAAAATTCAGGACGGGGAAACATAATTAATTGGGTAAACTTTCGGACACAGGGTCTTCTTTGATCTCTTTAACCACCGGCGAAGCCGCGATTCCATCTCTCTCTACTACAGACGCGAATTGCTGGCAGAAAAATTTGTTTATGGCGTGGGCAACAGCCGGTTTGACTGCACCCAACTGGGAAGCTGGAGGCGTACTTGTCGTCATAGCTACTCCTTTTTGTTATGAGATGTAAAAAACTCCAGATTGGAGCCTGCCCACATTTATACTACTTTTAAGAAAACTAGTCAAAATAATAACCCCGCGATAACGCGGGGCAAAACAAAGGGAACTAACTACGAAAGTAATTAATATTTTTGTGACTTTCAAAAAACTTTATCCTATCCACCCCAGCCATAAAAGTTCGTACCATTTGGAAACCGAGATAGAAAACAGACAATGGAATACACAACTGTAAAGGCACCGGCAGAACTTCAATTATTTCGGTAACTTGGAATACAGTGCATTCCAGAAAAATTACCAAAAAAAGACTGAGGAAGGATTTTACCAATTCTCTCAATCTATTATTTTCGTCCAACTTCGAAGCTTCAAAGCCGATGATAAAACAAAGAACCAGCAGGACAAACGATATAAAATTTGTCCAAAAGACAAGTTCTAAAGTCATAACGCCTCCTATAGTTTTATGATTGTTATGTTAAATTTTAACTGTCGATAATTATACCAGACTATAATAATTTGTCAATATTATAAAAAAACCAGTAAAATGGCTTATTTTAGAGCCTCCAAGCCGGGTAATTTTTTACCAGATAAAAACTGGAGCATGGCTCCCCCTCCGGTCGAAATGAAGACATTTCGACCTAATTTCGAATTTCGTCCGCCAGTCGGCGGATCGAATTTCGAATTAAAAGAGAAAACTGTTTCACCACCACCCACAATAATTTTGGCTTTTTTATTTTTATCCGCCAGCTGACGGACCGCTTTCCAAATCATCTCCGTACCTTTCCTAAATTTCTTATTTTCAAACCAACCCATTGGACCATTCCAAATAATCGTACCGGCTCCGGCAATTATGCCGTTGTATTCTTTAATGGTTTTTTCTCCAATATCCAATATTCTATCTTTTCCTATGGCTAAATCTTGTGGCACATAAATTTTGGGCGAAAA
>JBAZWK010000077.1:1972-3768 GCA_041660365.1 Candidatus Shapirobacteria bacterium
AAAAACTAAAGATTTAAAATCATTTTCCGCCCCCCGTTCATTAATGGATTTACCGATTGGAAAGCCATTCAATTTCAACGCAGTATTAGCTGGCCCACCACCTAAAAGAATTGAGTCTGCTTTATTCCAAAAATTTTTAATTACTCCCAATTTATCGGAAATCTTGGCTCCCCCAATTATTAAAACCACTGGTTTTTTCGGCGCCTTCATTACCCCACTCAAATTCTTAATTTCTTCTGCAAAATTTAAACCCATATAAGCCGGCAAAAATTTAGGCAATTGAGTGACTGAAGCATTCTCCCGATGCGACACCGCAAAAGCATCGTTTATATAAAAATCGCCACACTCGGCTAAAGCTTTTGCAAAACTTGGATCGTTAGCTTCTTCCCCATTAAAAAAGCGTAAATTTTCTACTAAAACTACTTTTGCATCCGAAGTTAAAATAGCCGCTCTCAGTCCACCCATTCGATAAGCAGCAATAAAATCCACCGGCATTTTCAATCGCTTAGCAAGAATCGGCGCAAAAACATCCAAGGAATTTTCCTTGTCCGGTTTTTCTGGTCGGCCTCGGTGACTAAGTAACACAACTTTTATTTTATTTTTTAAAAGTAAATTTATAGTCGGCAAAATTGAATCCAAACGAAATAAATCCAACTTAGGGTCTATATTCAAATCAATCCGCAAAAGCGCCGTCTTGCCCGCGTATTTTTTAGCTGTTTTGAAATCTATAATTTTCATCGTCCGCCCTATTATATATTTTTACTAAAATAAAAAACACCTGAAAAATAGCTTAAAGGCCAAATACTCAAAATTGTACTATGCACCCGCCGCCTACTAGCGCTGGGCACACCACGCCCTGCTGGGCTTTGGTACTTCCTCACTCTCGTTCGGTCGCTGCCACTTCGCCCTTCGGCTCCTTGTTACAATTTTGAGTATTTTAATTTCAGTCTATAATATAAGACGAATTAAGAGGAAATAAATAAAGTAAAATAAAAAACCGCCAACTATTTAATTGGCGATTTTAAAAATAAATTTAGGACTTTTTCCAATCGTTTTTTGAATTATAGATAGATACCATAGATCCCAAAAAACAAAACGGAATGACTACCGATTTAACCGCAAGAATAGAATCTTCTATGGATATAAAATTCTTTACCACCGCAATGCCAACAATCAAAATTCCGGCCAATATTCCAAAAATAATTCCACCAATAAATCCAATGGTAGAAAATTTTAAAAATTCTCCCCAAATTACCTTTCCCCCAGCGATAAAAACACTCAAAAGAACTGCTAATGACCAGGCACCCGCCAAACCTAAAGCAAACATATAATCCATAACTCCTCCCTAACTTATATATAAATAATAAATTAAAAACCTACTTAACAGATAACAATATAAACCAAACCATGTCAAACAGACACAAAACCCAGCAAATACTGATATAATTAGGCTTTATGGAACTGAAAAGCTTGGTGGTCTTGGGAGGTGGATTTGGGGGTTTAGCTGCCGCTAAAACTTTAGCCAAAAAAACTAAAGGACAATATCGAGTAACTTTAATAGATAGAAATCCCAAACAAACCTTTACCCCCACCCTACCCGAACTGGAAATAGAAGGGGTAGATTTAAAAACCCTTGCTCAAAAAAATGGTTTTGATTTTCAGGTTAATGAAATTATCGGCTTAGATATAAAAAACCAAATCATTAAATTAGCCGACCGAAATATTACCTGCGATGGTTTAATTTTGGCTCTCGGTATGGAAACTGATTATTTTAATATTCCCGGGATTAAAGAAAA
>JBAZWK010000078.1:0-3699 GCA_041660365.1 Candidatus Shapirobacteria bacterium
TTTCCAGGGCGGCGACGAAAAGCTTGCCATGCAGGATATCCTGGAAGACATGCGCCCCTGGGTGGACAAGTCCCAGTATTTCAAGAGCCTTATGGACGCCCACTCGGTGACGAGGCTCGAGAATTATCCCTACATCGTCTGGATCGCCCCGCCGCGCGTCAGGACCCCCATGATCCGCCGCGACTGGTACGATTCCCTTCCCTCGGCCAAAGCCGTCATGGCCAACCCCACGGTCGATACCTATTACACCCTCTTCAAGGACCTTGTGACCAAGAAGGGCGCCCTGTATGGCATCTGCGTGACCGGTGCGACAAACGGCATCGAGGAACTGGATGCCATCTTCGACGCGGCTTTCGGCAACACCTCCACCTGGATGAAAGGCGCCGACGGCAAGTGGTTCTACTCTCGTTCCTCGGCCTTTGAGAAGGCCAAGATCGAGTACTACGCGAAGCTCTACAAGGATGGCCTCCTCGATCCCGAATACCTCACCAAGAAGTGGGACTCCAAGGAACAGGTCTTCTATGAAGGCAAGGCAGGCATCATCCCCGGCATCGCCCCCGGTAGCGTGGATGTCTACGCCAACAAGATGATCAAGGCCCAGGGCACGGACATCGTCGCCCTCCCGCCCGCCAAGGGCAAGGCTCAAGGCCTGACCCCCTTCGTCGATGTCACGAAGGAAACCCGCGGTTTCGCGATCGCAGCCAGCTCGAAAGTAAAAGCGGCCGCCTTTGCCGTCCTGGATTTCATGTGGAGCCCAGCCGGTCTCAAGATTGCCAAGCTCGGCATTCCCGGACTCCACTACATCGACGACGGGAAGCAGTATATCCTCACCGACAAGTACCCCGAGTGGTATAACGGCTGGTTCGGCGATTCCTTCAACGGCTTCAATCCCGACAAGCCTCTGTCCCGGCCGATCATGACCAAGGCGGCGGTGGATGCCGGAAACATAGCCAAGAAATATATGATGCCGGACAAGAATTTCCTCGTGCCCGAGCAGTACATCACCAACTGGGACGCCATGAACAACCTCTACAAGGAGTACATGGCCGACATCGTCACCGGCAAGAAACCGATCAGCGCCTTTGACGAGTTCGTGGCCAAGTGGAACAAGGCTGGCGGCGTCGAGTTGACCGCATACGCGAATAAAGTCCTCAAGTAGCATTTTGATCTGTGGTGTTGGGGCGGCCCGCAAGGCTATCTCAGCACTCGTTTCGGGCGGCTTTGGGGGCTTTTCCCCGGGGCCGTTCCATCGATTTTCCCGGAAACAGGAGAACCTATGTCCATTCCCCAGAACTATCTCGACAGAGTGTACGCCGGCATTCTTGGCAAATGCATAGGAATACGGGTCGGCGCGCCCGTCGAACCGACGATCTGGACTTACGATCGCATCAAGGCTGCCTATGGGGATATCTGTGGCTATGTAAAACACTACAAGAATTTCGCGGCCGACGATGACTTCAATGGCCCCGCATTCTTTATCCGGGCCCTCGTGGATTACGGCCACGAACGCGGCATCACCGCGCGCGACGTCGGGCTGACATGGCTCGAGTACACAAGGGAAGAAAAAGGGTTCTATTGGTGGGGCGGGGTAGGGAGGAGCACGGAGCACACCTCCTATGTCAACCTGAAAAACGGTATTGACGCACCTCGATCCGGCTCCATAGCGGTGAACGGCCAGGCTATCGCCGAGCAGATCGGCGGGCAGATCTTTGTGGACAGCTGGGGCCTCGTGTACCCGGCCGATCCTGAGCGGGCCGCTGCCGCGGCCCGCATGGCGGCCTCGGTCTCCCACGACGGCGAAGGACTCAACGGCGCGGCCTTCATCGCGGGCGCCATCTCCGCCGCCTTCCTGGAATCCGAGCCTGAGCTCATTTTTAATGCGGCCCTCGCCCTGATTCCTTCGGATTCGGAGTATGCGCGCGTGGTCCGCGCGGTCCGGGATTTCCATGCCCGCGAACCCGCTGACTTCCGTGCCTGCATGGCCATGCTGACGGCGGATTTCGGCTACGATCGCTATCCGGGCGTCTGCCACATCATTCCCAACGCCGGGGTCTGCGCCCTTGCCCTTCTCTACTCGACATCGGCAGTCGCAGGCCGGGCTCCGGAGAGCCTTCTTTCACGCGGTGTAGAGATCGCGACGATGTGTGGCTGGGATACCGACTGCAACGCCGGCAATGTGGGCACAATCCTCGGCGTGGCCGGAGGCCTTGCGGGCGTCGAGGACAAGTACCGAAAACCGATGGACGATTTTTTCGTCTGCTCCAGCGCAGCTGGCTCCCTCAACATTGTGGATTTGCCAAGTTTCGCACATTTCCTGGCCGCCTTGGGCCGCAGGGAAGCCGGCGTCGCCTCGGTCGCAGACCTTGCGAGAGTCGAAGGAAGCACCGATATCGAATTTGACTTCGACTTGCCGGGTTCGACCCATGGGTTCAGGACGCTTTCCAACTACCTTCGGATGCGCAACAGGCGGCTGCCAAGCGCCGCCGAGGGGGAGGCAGTCAACGCTGGCAATGCAGGGGCTGGCTGCCTCGAAGTGCTGGTCGATCGCCCGATGCCAGGCGCCCTTGCAAGGCTCTACTGGAAACCCTTCTATCGCAGGGAGGATTTCGACGATGAGCGCTATTCCCCCGCCTTTTCCCCGACCGCCCTTTCGGGGCAGGTTATGCGATGCAGACTGGCCGCTGAACGCTGGACAGGTCCTGTTGATCTCGTTGTGCGCCCCTATGCGCGCCTGACCTGGGATAAAACCATAATCGAAGGGGCTCCCATAGCCCTGTCTGGCGGTCCGGGCTGGACCGACATGGAATTCACCCTACCGGATTCAGGCGGTTCCGTCATAGACGAGATCGGCTTTACCTTCGATACTTCCGGCACCGAGCGCTGGTTCGGCTACCTCCTACTCGACGATTTTTCCGTAAAGGGAAAGGGAAGCCTTGATGTGGATTTTTCGAAGCAGGTACTTGAGTTCGCGACGGTCACCCCAGGCGCGGCGAACCATGGCTCCTGGAAGCTAGAGGGATGCAAACTTGTGGCGGCGAGCGAGGAAGGCGCGGCGGGGAATGGTACGGCCGAGTTTTTTGTCGGCCGATTCCACGCACGCGATCAGCGCGTCTGTGCACGGGTCATCCCATGGCAGGGACAGGGGCATTGCGTTCTTTTTCGGACGCGGGGGACAATCACCGGTTTCGCGGCGGGCTTTACGGCGCCGGGCGAGGCGGCTATCCTCCGGAATGATAGAGGGTGGCGGAGCATCGCTGCCGTAAAGTTCGCGTGGGAATTCGGCAAGGAATACAGGATCGAGCTGGAGGCTGTCGGGGATAGGGCGCTTCTCTATGTCGATGGCCAGCGCATCCTTGAAGCTCGGGGCATTGACCTTTCCATGGGCATGACAGGCCTGGCCCGTACCTCCGCCGGGGCCTGCGAATGGCTCGATTTTTTCACCAAGGAGCTCTGATGGCACTTGTCTGCGTCGCCGGCAGCGTGAATGCCGACATCGTCGTTTCCGTGGATCGCCTCACAAAACCGGGCGAAACGATCTCGGGCTCGCGGCTCGAGTACCATCCAGGCGGCAAGGGAGCCAACCAGGCCCTCGCTGCGCTTCGGGCCGGCGCCGATCTGCGTTTTGCCGCCAATGTCGGCGAGGACCAGTTCGCCGCGCTTGCCCTCTCCGCACTGGAAGCGGCAGGCGCGCCGAAAGAG
>JBAZWK010000079.1:0-3680 GCA_041660365.1 Candidatus Shapirobacteria bacterium
CACGGAGGTAGTGCTGTGCCCCGCGAAGTAGATGAGGGTGTTGAAAAGGCTGATTCCTAAGGCCGCCGTGAGGAGAATATAGGGAAAGTGCTTTCGGATCAGCGCCTTCTCGGCGAGGATGTGCTTGAGGGCGAAGGGCAGGATCGCTATGGCCGCCACGGCCCATCGCAGGAAAGCCAGCGTAATGGGCGTAATGCTCCGGTTGAGAGCGCGGGCGATGGCGAAATTGCCCGCCCAGATGGCGGTGGAACCCAGGGCGAAAAGGTAGCCTGACATATCGCGCGATTTCTGCTCTCGGTTATCCATGTTGTCGTCTCCGAAGTGTTTTGTATTGGCAACGTACCATACAGCGGTTATAGTGGCTTCAAGAGGAAAACGCAATGAAAGCCGCAATTTTCGACAGATTTCGCGCCCCGATAGAGATTTCAGAAGTGCCCGATCCCCAGGTTCCCGAGGACGGCGTCGTCCTGGCCGTGGACGCCTCTGGTATCTGCAGGAGCGACTGGCACGGCTGGCAGGGTCACGATACGGACATCAAACTGCCCCACGTGCCGGGACACGAGCTCGCGGGCACCATCGTCGAGGTGGGTAAGGGCATTCGGAACTGGAAGCGCGGCGAGCGGGTCACCATGCCCTTCGTGGCCGGCTGCGGACACTGCGCCCCCTGCCAGTCGGGCAACCAGCAGGTCTGCGACCACCAGTTCCAGCCTGGCTTCACGCATTGGGGATCCTTTGCCCAGTTCGTCGCCATCCATTACGCCGACATGAACCTCGTCCGCCTCCCTGACGACATGGATTCGGTATCCGCGGCGAGCCTCGGCTGCCGTTTCGCCACCGCCTTCAGGGCGCTGGAAGCCCAGGCAAGGGTGCGCGCTGGCGACTGGGTCGCCATCCACGGCTGCGGCGGCGTCGGCCTCTCCGCCGTCATGATCGCCAAGGCCATGGGCGCCCGGATCGTCGCGGTGGACATCCAGAAGGACAAATTGGCCATGGCGCTGCAGCTTGGCGCCGACATTGCGATCGACGGTAAAGCAACCCCCGACATCGTCGGCGCCATAAAAGACGCCACCGGCGGCGGCGCCCAGGTCTCCATGGACGCCCTCGGCAGCCTCCAGACCTGCTTCAACTCGGTGGCCTGCCTCGCCAAGCGGGGCCGGCACGTCCAGGTAGGCCTCATGCTGGGCGACCAGCACCATCCCGCGATCCCCATGGATCTCGTCGTTGCCCGCGAGCTGGAAATCTATGGCAGCCACGGCATCCAGGCCCACCGCTACGACGTGCTTCTGGGCATGGTCGCCGCGGGAACCCTCCACCCCGAACGCCTCGTCACCGACCGCTACACCCTCGCCGAAGGCATCGACTTCCTCCAGCGGATGGACCATTTCCCGGGCACGGGGATACGGGTGATAGACAGGATATAGCGATTCAACGTTTCCCGATCGGTAATATTGAAATAGCATTGGCTTATTTTTTACCGTTCGGTAAGAAACCAACCATACTGATCTTGTTTTTCCCGTTCGGTAATACTACACTGCCTGCATGGACCCGATATACGATGTATCTATTTTCGGAAACATCCTCAGGCAGCGCCGCAATGCGCTTGGTTATACCCAGGCGCAGGTAGCAAAACTCTGCGGGACAGGAATTAGATTCATATCCGATCTCGAGAACGGAAAACCGACAATCGAGCTGGGTAAGGCAATAACCGTGGCATCCGCCCTCGGCATCGACCTGGTGAGCCAGGTAAGGGGGTAATGCATGAAGCTCGAGGTACGGCAGTTTGGCGAATTGGTTGGTTGGCTTGAGTCCACCGCCGATCGGGGCGTCATCTTCAAGTACGATCATGCATATGTGCAGCGCCCGGAAGCTCGCGCCCTGTCTTTTTCGCTTCCGCTCCGCGAGACACCGTTCCCGCAAGCGCAGGCATTGCCGTTCTTTGCGGGACTCCTTCCCGATGGCGATCTGCGACGCAGAATAGCCGATCGGCTTCACATTTCCGAAAGCTCAACCCTTCGACTTCTTGAAGCCCTTGGTGGTGAATGCGCGGGAACCGTGAGCCTCTTGCAGGTTGATCCGGAAAAGAGGACGAACGAGGCACCTGCCGAACAATACGAAGAGATTTCGGAAGAACAGCTTGCGACAATGATCCATGATATGGAACGACTTCCGCTGCTTATCTCCGGAGGTGGATCGCGGCTGTCACTTGCCGGCGCGCAGGAAAAGATACCATTGTTCAAGCGGAACAGCCGATGGTATCGGCCGTTGGGAGGCGCGCCCTCGAGCCATATACTGAAACCGGCATCACCCGCATTTCATGATATCGTGGCCAACGAATACATCTGCCTGAGACTCGCCGAGACCTTGGGCCTTCCCGTTCCCAAGGCGGAAATCGTCGATGTGGGAAGACCGGTGCTTATTCTCGAGCGTTTTGATCGAGTGCGTGCCGCGGATGGCGGCATCGCGCGCTTGCATCAAGAGGACTTTTGTCAGGCGCTGGGAATAATGCCGGACAGGAAGTACCAGGCTGATGGAGGCCCCGGCTTTGCGGATCTTGTCCGGGTGATACGAAGAGCCTGTACCGCTCCGATAATCGACATCGAACTCCTTGTCGGCATCGCCCTGTTCAATCTCCTTGTGGGCAATTGCGACGCCCATGGGAAAAACTTTTCTCTTCTCCATCGTGAAAACAGGAAAGGACTTTCACCATTCTACGATCTAGTCTCGACGACAATGTGGCCGGAACTCGATACCAAGCTTTCCATGCGTTTTGGGAAAGAATATAGGCTCGAAAAGATTGAGCGCTCGGATCTCGATGCGTTTGCGGCCGATCTTGGAGTAAAAGTGGTTTTGGTGATGGAGCGATTGAGCTTATTCATAGATACCGCACCAGTCGCCTGGGAATCGGTCTTCTCCCTCAAAGAACTGGAGCCGCACCACAACCTGATTCAGCGAATGCGCGATGATTGGGAAAAAAGAGCCGCGCGTCTCTTGTAAGCCAGGGGGCCGGACCCCTTCAAAGTCTAAACAGGCCGTAAATATCTCTCTCGCGAGAGGATAGAGCGCTGCGCCGAGACGGTAAAGCCAATCCTTTGTGCAATACCTGCTTCCCGTTTCCGGGGCTAGGGTCGCCTATACTTTAGCCAAGACGGTACTCAGCGCCGCGTATATTTCCTTGAAACTCTCAATCCCCGCCTCAAGGTTTTCTATGATGTCGTTGGCCAGCTCGAAGGGGTAGATTCTGTCATTCACCAAGGCAATGTCGCTGTTCATACCTGATGTCGCATAACTCTTTATCCGCACCTCGTTTTTTCGGTACAGGTTTTTAGCGTTGTGCGAATTTAATCGATTCGAGGCGAACCGTGTTATTTACCTACTATTGCTTTCATCGTTTTCACAACGCTATTCACCATTTTATCTTTCTACTGTCCTGTGGAATACCAACCCAGTTTCTTTGTGAGCGTGAAATTTTTTACCACGATGCAGAGTGAAATATCGTGGTAAATTGCGTCTCCGCCCGGCGAACCGTAGATATCCAGGATGCGGATCATCGGTTCGTACGCCAATTCGAGATCAATTTTATCGTTGAAGGCGACAAAGGCTCCGATCAGGGGCTTAGCTCCAAGGTAGAAACTTCCGGAGATAACATTGTCCACAATCTGTGATCATACAACCGGTGAAAA
>JBAZWK010000080.1:0-3648 GCA_041660365.1 Candidatus Shapirobacteria bacterium
GGGTGGTGACGATTTCTCCCCGCCTCGCACTTCCCCGACCCCGCCATAATGATGATCGGTCCTCTCGTTCCATTGAGCTCCTTGCTCTGTTCGACGGTTTCCGTGTAGTTCACGAGTGAAAACTGGAAAGGATTGTGCGCCTTCTGCAAGAAACGATCGTAGATATCCCGATCATAACATTCCGGATGTTTCTTAAAAATCTCCGTCACCTTCGTCGCGAGCGGTGAGTCGATGATGATCGGAATTGCCGGTATCGCCTTCTCATCCCAGAGCACATGGAGGTCGTAGACAAGCTCCTGTGTTCGTTCGAGGGAAAAAGCGGGGATCAGGATTTTTCCGCCACGAGCCGCCGTGCGTACAATATCGTCCCGGAGCTTGTCTCTGGCCGTCAGGATGTTGTCGTGCTCCCGATCGCCGTACGTACTCTCGCAAATCAGATAATCCACCTCGGGCATCGGCTCTGGATCACGAATGATAGGAAGCGTTGAGCGTCCTACATCGCCGGTAAACCCGATGCGTACGATTTTACCTTCGGCCTCGATCTCGATGAGCATCATGGCCGAACCCAAGATGTGCCCGGCCTCAACGAAAGTGCAAGCAACTCCGGGAATAACCTGGAAACGTTCCCCGTAATTCTTTCCGACGAAGAGCTTTAAGCATTCTTTTGCATCATCCTGCGTGAATAGAGGTCCAGTCGAAGGAATCATGGATTTTGCGAGGTGCTTCCGGAAATACTCCTCGTCTTTTTCCTGGATATAGGCAGCATCCTGCAGCATCACTGCGCTCAAATCCTGCGTTGCATAAATGGAGAAGATAGGCCCCGTAAAGCCCTTCCTATAGAGCAAAGGAATGCGTCCGGAATGATCCATATGCGCGTGGCTCAGAATCACCGCATCGATCTCCTTCGGATCGAAATTGAACGTTGCGTTCTTTTCTGCCGACTCTCTGCGTCTTCCCTGAAACATGCCGCAATCCAAAAGGATGCTCTTTTCTCCGACCTTCAGTTCGTGGCAGGTGCCAGTTACTTCTCTCGCTGCGCCGTGGGAAATGAGTTTGATGTCCAAGAATTATTCAAAATGGATAATGCATACTGGGTAATAGATAATCATTCCAATCGTCAATTATCCATTGTCCATTATCAACTACATTATAGCCCAACTGACCGTAGTAGCGCCACCTTTTCGGCTTCCATAAGGGCTCGGACTGATCCTGATGCCAGATGATCGTCTTTGAGCGTCATGATACGGATCCGTCGAAGCTCCTTCACAGTATAGCCACAATGCTGACACATACGCCGAATCTGGCGATTTTTGCCTTCGGTAAGAACGATCCGCACTCTGTTTGGAGCGACTTTCGTAATAGTGAGCGGTTTGGTCTGATGTCCGTCCATCTCGAAACCTCCCCCTATTTTTTTGCATATGGAAGGGCTGATCGACCGATCCAGCAGTACGTCATATTCCTTTTCATGATCAAACTTCGGATGTGTCAGCCTGTAAGCAAGCACTCCATCGTTCGTAAAGAGCAAGAGCCCAGATGAGTCTTTGTCGAGACGACCGACGGGGAAGATTTTGCCCTTCAGATGAGATGGTAAAAGATCCCTCACGGAAGGAACCGGTAGAATTGCGTGTTTTCCTTCGTTCCTTGGGCTTCGTTCAACGTTTGTCGTCTCCACCCCTACCGGCTTGTTCATCACGTAATAGAGCATTTCCTTTCGATCCTGGACTACTGAGCCTGCGACCTCGACCCGATCGACTGCGGGATCGGCCTTAGACCCGAGCTTGGCCACCACACCGTTTACTGTCACTAATCCTTGTACGATGTATTCCTCTGCCTTTCGCCGCGAGCATATTCCCCGCGCCGAAAGAATTTTTTGCAATCGCTCAAGCATGTCTCCAGTGTAGCGGCGCCCTGAGCGCAGTCGAAGGGCGCCGCGAGCAAATCCCTCTTCCCGATAAAATCTTCTGTATGCGTTCCTGCATGCGTACATTCTACAGCCCTTCGCGCTTTCCGTATCTCATCAGTAACGCTATGCGTTCGAGGCCTTCTCGCGCCTGCCTCTTCGCGCTCTCCTCGACTGAATACATAGCCGATCGTCGTTCTATTTGAGCTTTCCTAAAAAAACCAAATTGCCCAGCTAATGCGCCATCCGACGGCACCGCATTCATGCCCTTCCCTAGTTGCTTAAAATCCATAGGATATGCAAAAAAGACGCCGCATTGTAGAACGTGGCATCTTCGAGTCAACTTTATTCTTCAGCACTTTGTCTTGGCACCGATCTACTCTTGCATGGCGTTCGCCATACTACCATCGACGCGCCCGAGCTTAACTGCCGTGTTCGGAATGGGAACGGGTGTTGCCCCGGGGCTATAGGCACCAAGACGAAATGCTGATGAAGAAAGAACAAAGATTATTCCAAGTTTCACGATCATCTTAGAAGAATCAGGAATGAGGAATCAAGAATCAAGAAATTCATTATTCTTGATTCATAATTCTCACTTCTTGATTCTCATAAATTCAAGTGAAACAAAGAACAACACGTGGAAATGGAATTTCTTCCATGTCCACGTATTGCCCGCGCTTGCCCTGTACCAGACGTTTTGCGTCGGTACAGGGGATGAAACATGAACAGCACACAAAAAACATACATGTTCAATCTCCCGTTAGTACTACTCGGCTGAGCACGTTACCGTGCGTACACCTGTAGCCTATCTACCTGGTAGTCTTCCAGGGGGATTATGGGGACAATTGATCTTGGGAGGGGCTTCCCACTTAGATGCTTTCAGCGGTTATCCCGACCGAACATAGCTACCCTGCAATGCCGCTGACGCGACAACAGGCACACCAGAGGTTCGTTCACTCCGGTCCTCTCGTACTAGGAGCAAGTTCCCTCAATTGTCTAATTGATCACGGAGGATAGAGGCCAAACTGTCTCACGACGTTCTGAACCCAGCTCGCGTACCGCTTTAATTGGCGAACAGCCAAACCCTTGGGACCTTCTCCAGCCCCAGGATGCGATGAGCCGACATCGAGGTGCCAAACCGGTTCGTCGCTATGGGCGCTTGGAACCGATCAGCCTGTTATCCCTAGAGTAACTTTTATCCGTTGAGCGACAACCCACCCACGTGGTAAGAGCATTTAAAAAATGCTCGGTTGCCGGATCACTATCACCAGCTTTCGCTTCTGATCGACATGTCCGTCTCACAGTTAGGCTCACTTGTGCGATTACACGACCGCGCCGATTTCCATCCGGCGCTAGTGAACCATTGCGCGCCTCCGTTACTTTTTAGGAGGCAACCGCCCCAGTTAAACTGCCCAGCAAGCAATGTCCCTGTGGTGGTAGAAAAACTCGTACCGACGGTTGGTGGAAGATTCTCTTTTGCAATTGTTAAATTGCTAAATGGTTAAATGGTTAGCATGCATAAATCGTGCGTTGTTGCCTGCAACAATTTAGCCATTTAACCATTTAACACGTATTGATTATTACTTCCACGAACCAAAGTACCAGTGCTTCTAACACCACAGGTGAGTGACATCGGAACACGAGGGTGGTATCTCAACGGCCCCTCCACTCCGGCCAAAGCCGGAACTTCAAAGGGTCCCACCTATCCTGCGCACGCGATCCAAGGCCACAATGCCAGCCTACAGTAA
>JBAZWK010000081.1:0-3344 GCA_041660365.1 Candidatus Shapirobacteria bacterium
TTTCCCTTCGGCCCCTCTACCGACACCATCGAAGGAGTAATATTTACTTTCACTCCCTGCGGTATCTGGACCGGCCGTATTCCGATTCTCGACATAGCTGTTCCCCTCGAATTACCAGACCGTGCAGATGAGTTCACCGCCCATCTGCTTTTCGACGGCTTTTCTTCCGGTGATAATTCCGTCGGATGTGGAAATTATCAGGGTGCCGTACCCGTTGAAGACGCGCGGAAGTTCCTTGTAGCCGGAGTACACGCGCCTGCCGGGCTTGGACACCTTGTCCATGCCATGCAGGACGGGGTCGTTACCCTCGTCGTACTTCAGGAATATCCTGATAATGTTGTAGCCGTCTGCCTGGATCTTCTTGAAATTTTTGATGTACCCTTCAGTCTTGAGAATTTTGACGATTTCAAGCTTGAGCTTGGAGGCCATGATATCGACCTTCTCGTGACGGGCGGCACTTGCGTTGCGGATTTTTGTCAGCATATCCGCGATGGGATCAGAAACGCTCATCGCTACCTCCTACCAGCTCGACTTCGTCACGCCGGGAATCTTGCCTTCGGAAGCCAGCTTCCTGAAGCAGATTCGGCACATGTCGAATTTTCTCATATAACCCCTCGCCCTCCCGCAGATGTTGCAGCGTCGAACCAAGCGGGTCATATACTTCGGCTTCTTTTCAGCCTTAAGAATCATCGCCTTACGAGCCATGTACGCCTTCCTTACTTTCTGAAGGGCATGCCCAACATGCCGAGAAGGCTTTTCGCCTCCCTGTCGGTCTTCGCGGTCGTTACGATCGCGATGTTGAGCCCCATCACCTTTTCGATTTTGTCAAAGTCGATTTCCGGGAAAATGATCTGCTCGTTGAGTCCGAGCGAATAGTTTCCATGGCCATCGAACGCGTTCGCGTTGACTCCCCTGAAGTCCTTTACTCGCGGAAGAGCGACATTCATGAGCCTGTCGAGGAACTCCCACATGTAGGCGCCCCGGAGGGTGACGCGACAGCCGATTTCCTGGCCCTGCCTGATCTTGAAGTTGGCAATGGCTTTCTTGGCCTTCGTCTTCACGGCATGCTGCCCTGTGATGATCTCCAGATCGGCGACGGCCGCGTCAAGGATCTTCTTGTTCTCCTTGGCTTCTCCGACGCCCATCGAAACGATCACCTTCACCAGCCTCGGAACCTGCATGACGGATTCATAACCCAGTTCCTTGAAAAGCGCGGGGGCCACCTGCTCGCGATAGATCTTCTTGAGTCGGGGCGGCGTAGCTTTTTCGGCTGTCTTGGGCTCAGCCTTGGCTTTAGGCTCGGCTTTAGCCTTAGCCTTGGCTTCCGCCTTGGCCTTGCCTTCCGCCTTGACCTTGGCCAAAGTTTCAGCCTTGTCTTTGTCTTCAGCCATCAGAGCACCTCCCCGCACTTCCGGCACACCCTTTTCTTGGCGTCGCCGTCGAGTTTGTATCCGATTTTCACTGGTCCGCACTTCTTGCATACGATCATGACATTGGAGATATGAAGCGAAGCTTCAAGCTCCACGATGCCGCCGCGATCCTGCTGAGTCTTCTTCTTCATGGCCTTCTTGATCATATTGACCCCTGCCACGATGACTCTGCCCTTTTCGCGGTCGATCTTGAGGATCTTCCCCTGTTTGCCCTTGTCCTTGCCGGCTATGACCTGGACAAGGTCCTCTCTCCGGAGCTTGTACTTTATTTCGGCCATATCCTCTCCTTACAGGACCTCGGGAGCCAAAGAGATGATTTTCATGTAATCCTTCTCCCTGAGCTCTCGGGCAACCGGTCCGAAGATGCGTTTGCCTTTCGGATTTTTGTTCGCATCGATGACGACGCACGCGTTGTCGTCGAAACGAATATACGTTCCATCCGGACGCCTGTATTCCTTGTGCGTCCGCACGATTACAGCCTTCTCGATCGTGCCCTTCTTTATGGAAGAATTGGCAATGGTCGATTTGACGGCCACCACGATGATGTCGCCGACGGAAGCGTACCTGCGGCGCGTTCCACCCAGCACTTTTATGCACTGGACGGTTTTGGCACCGGAGTTGTCAGCGACCGTAAGCATGCTTTCTACCTGAATCATATTCTTACTCCCGTTCGCCTATTTCGCCCGCTGGACAATTTCAATGAGGCGCCAGCGCTTGTCGCGGGAGAGGGGTCTGCACTCCTCAACCTTGACGGTGTCGCCGATATGCGCTTCGTTCTTCTCATCGTGAGCCTTGAACTTCTTGGACCTGGTCACGTACTTCTTGTACAGTGGATGCAGCTTGCGCATCATGATCTCGATGACGATGGTTTTATCCATCTTGTCGGAAACCACGACACCCTGCAGCTCCAGCTTTCCCTTCTTCTCTTTCTGAACGTCGGTATCCACGATTTACTCCTAGGCCCTTACGCCTTCTCGCCAGCGGCAGCCTTGAGCTTCGCCTGGTTTATGAGGGTCTCGACCCGCGCTATCTGGCGGCGGAGATTCCTTCTCGCGAGAGGGTTTTCGACATGTCCCACAACCATCTGGAAGCGGAGGTCGAAATGCTTCTTCCTGAGGTCTTCCCTCTTGGCGAGAAGTTCCTCGATTTTCAGGTCTTTGAACGAATTTTTCATCGCCTTACTCCGTTTCCGCGCGCAACGCAAACTTGGTCTTGACCGGAAGCTTCGAACCGGCGAGCCTCATGGCCTCTTCGGCTACGGCCGGCTCGACGCCCGCCAGCTCGAAAAGGACGGTGCCCGGACGGACGACGGCGACCCAATATTCGGGTCCCGGCTTTCCCTTTCCCATGCGGGTTTCAAGCGGCTTCTTGGAGAAGGGCTTGTCGGGGAAAATCCTGATCCAGAGCTTTCCGCCGCGCTTGATATAGCGGTTGAGGGCGATACGGGCCGCTTCGATCTGCCTGTTGGTGAGCCAGTGAGGCTCGAGGCAGATAAGGCCATATTCGCCAAAAGCCACTGTATTGCCGCGCTGGGCGTTGCCTTTTTCCCGGCCTCGCTGCTGCTTTCTGTGTTTTACTCTCTTGGGTAAAAGCATTTTTAGCTCCTCGCCCTATCGTCGGTTCTGGGAGCGTCGGTTCGGGGCGCCGCGGGGCGCCTCGGACGGCGGTCTCCGCCTTCCTTTCTCTCGCCGCGATCAGTTCGGCTATCGACCGAAGCGCCGGCCGGTTCTCTCCTGGCTTTGCGCGCAAGCATGCCTGCGTCTTCGTTCTTGTCGGCCGAGTACACCATGCCCTGATAGATCCACACCTTCACGCCGATCTTTCCGAAGGTCGTCTGCGACTCGGCGAAACCGTAATCGATATCGGCGCGGAGGGTATGCAGGGGGATGCGGCCTTCCTTGAGCTCCTCGGTCC
>JBAZWK010000081.1:3354-3642 GCA_041660365.1 Candidatus Shapirobacteria bacterium
GCCGCCGAGACGACCGGAAACGCGGATCTTGCAGCCCTGGGCTCCACCCTTGATGGCGTTGGAGATGGACATCTTGAGCGCCTTGCGGAAGGAACCGCGCCCTTCGAGCTGGCGGGCGATGCCCTGGGCGACGATCTGGGCGTTGCACTCAACCTTCTTGATCTCTTTGATCTTGATCTGCACTTTCTTGGACGCTATCTTCTGGATCTCGAGACCGATGCGCTCGATGTTCGCGCCCTTGATGCCGATGAGCACGCCGGGACGAGCCGTATGGATCACGACGGTGAT
>JBAZWK010000082.1:0-3633 GCA_041660365.1 Candidatus Shapirobacteria bacterium
CCGCCTTCCTCTCCGCGATGAGAACGGCGCGCCCCCCATCATAGACGAGCTCCATGCCCACGATGGGCCTCACGCCTGCCTTTCCGCAGGCTTCCACGAAAGTGGGAATGCCATAGAGGCCGTTCCTGTCCGTCAGGGCGATCCGGGACAGGCCGGCAGCCTTCGCGGCGGCCGCCCATTCGGCGGGAGAAACGACGCCCCGCATCATGGAATAGGAAGATCGAACGATAAGAGGCACAAGCATGGTCAACCGCCAGCCAGACCGGGAGACAGGAGGCCGACAGAAAGAAGGGCGCAGGGCCTCAGGGCCGGGAATCCGTACTTCCCGTGAACCCTGTCCAGGGCTGTCTGGAATCGGGCTTCCTTCGCCAGGGCTGGTTCGAAGAGGTCGAGTTCGGGGCCGGCCGCGGCTAGCCCCGAGAGTTCGAGTGCGATGCGCCGCACCCTCACGCGGCGATCCATGGCGCGCTGCGCCGTTGCCCAGGCGAGGGCCGCGATATCCCCGTCGCGGGTGAGGATGCACGGCTGGCGGGCCGAGGCCGAGGCGGAACGCCCATCGCTGTAGTCGATCTTCACCGTCACGCAGCTGGACCCGAGATTTTCCCTGCGCGCCGCGAAACCGAGTGTGGCGGCGAGATAGACAATGCGGAGACGGATGGCATCGGCTTCGGCCGTGTCGGGCTCCAGCACCGCGGCGTCGCGCAGGCAGCGGCGCTCCGGCGGCTCGGGGTTGACGGGCGATTCGTCATTGCACTGGGCCCGAGCGACGAGGTCGGGGCCGCGAGGGCCGATAGCCCTCGCCTCGAAGGCCTCGAGATCGGCCAGGCCGCCAATGTCGTCGATATCGAGAAGGCTGAGCCTGTCCTTCAGCACGGGCCCGACGCCAGGCAGAAGCTCGACGGGCTGGAGCCGGACGAGACTCCTCTCCTCGTGGGGAAGAAGAGCGACGAAGCCGCCGGGCCGGAATACGCGCGTGGCGACTTTGGAAACCGTCTTGTTGGAGGCGAGGGCGAGGCTGGGATGGATGCCCGTCGCCTCCATTATCCTCATCCTTATATTCTGGGTGGCATCCTGGGGAGGGCCATTGATGCGCGAAGTACCCGCGAGGTCGATGAAGAGGTGGCCCTGTCCCGCTCTCTCCACGAGGGGCGAAAAGGACATGCCTATGCGCCACATCTCCTCGTCCGCCTTTCGGTACAGCTCGGGTTGGGGTCGTTTGACGACGAGACCCGGAAGGCGGCGCTGGGCGATGGACAGCATCATTCCCCTCCTGATGCCTTCCCGGTGCGCTTCTGGCGAAAGGTCGAGGACGATGGAACGGACCGCGCCTTCGCGCGCGACGACGAAGGGCCTTGACCTGAGGCCACGGTCCCCCGCTTCCTCGATGGCCGCCATGAGGCCGACGGCATTGACATGGAGGATCGTGCCGCCCATCAGCCGCCTCCTTTCAAGCTGTCGCCGTTCGCCCTGCCCTGCCAGAGCCGGGCCATCAAGGTCGCCTTTTCAGCGGCTCCCCCCCTCCCGGAGTCCGAAAAAATCACCCTTACCGTCTCGGCCTGGGCTGCCAAAGCCTCGATCCGCGTCAGCCAGGCGGAGGGGTCGGTCCTGTCGCGAAGCTTTATATAGACGAGTGAAGAAGTGACGACATCGATGGAAGGGGGCAATCCGGGTTCCCGGGCCCCGTCGAGGAGGCAGAGAGCCGCGCCGCGCGCCTTCAGGCCCTCTATGACACGGGCCGAATACCAGTCGGCGCCATGGAAGGCGACGGCCAGCGGCAGGCCCTCCAAGTCCTTGACCACGCGGTCGAGGTGGCGGCGCGCGGCAGCGCTGTGCGTAATGGCGGCTGGAAACTCGAGGAGGAAGGCCGAAGGAAGGGGCATCTTTCCCGCCTGCCCTTCCTTGACCGCGGCGATGGCGGCGCGGTAGGCCGCTTCGCCGTTTGCGGCGAGCCCCCCGTCGGCCGTCCTTTCCCGCGCCGGAAGGATAAAGGCCTCGCCAAGCCGGAGGCAGAGGTCGCCCGAAACCTGGATCCCACCCCTCGCCCAGAGATCGAAGGGCAGTTCCACCGTCCCGAGTTCCGGGTACGACGGCAGGGCCCCGGGAAACTCGCCCCAGCCATCCTGAACCGCGACGCCGAAGCGGACATCGGGCATCCACCCATTTCCTTCCATGCCTCAATTATTACTATACATTTGTTTAGTATTCAAGAGCAAAAAGAAAGAGGTCCCAGAATAATCCGGAGCCTCTTTCCCGTTTATACCTTACTACGATCTCAGAATGTCATCGCCATGACTATTGGGTCGCTTGCCAATGAATCCTTTATGTAATCTGCGTAGCTGGAGTAATCTATTACCGCCGCACGTTTCATGGCATCTTCCAGATTTGTCTTTACATATCCAGCAATAGTGCCTGGATTCGAGAAATACGGTGGCAAATTTGACGTGGTTCTGAATAGATAGCTATGTATTTTACTCATCACCCCTGCATTGTAATAATACATATCATACTGGCTGAGCTTGTCATTGAGATTGATATCGCCATCTGCAATATCACAAGTCTCTACTTTTGGATCAGTTGCATTCAGATTCTCGAGCCAGTAAGTGTAATTAGTCCAACTGTTGGTGTGCTGCGTGCCATCAGGATCAGTCCATGCAGGATACGTATATGTTTCACCTTCTTTTTGTTTGATCGCAAATGTATTCTTGTAGGCGTCGGCAATCGGAAGCAGATTTCTGAGTGGATATTCGTTTGACACATAATACGTTTTACTGTTGAAAGTAATCGGCTCTGGTACCCTGAAGCCAGCATATAGTTGGTAGATAAAATCATATCCGCCTGCTGTCCCGTTTTCATAATTCTGCCAGTAGTAGTATGCATCGCCAAATGCCCAATTGGAACCTTTTTTGCTATACCAACCCCACGCCCAGCTATCACTGCTATTGGAATTAAATGCTATCCACGTTATTTTGTCAGTACTGACTGCATAATCATACTTTGCTGCACCACTATTCCATTTTGCTCCAACGAAAATAATCTCTGGCGCTGAACTCGGCGAACCTAAAACAGTATAAAGGTTAGTGCTGCTTGTAGTATCAGGAGCCCAAAGCTCTGTCTGTCCATTCGCACGGTATATAATATTTCCGTTGCTGTCGTAATACTCGCCCCAATAATTATCTATTGGTGTACTCGGTACAGAATCATCTCTGAAATTTGAAGCTATACCACCTGCTGTATCATCTCCATAGGCAACATACAATTGTGACCTGTTCCCGTATTTCCATATATTGGTGTTAGTGATGCTGCCGTCGCTCCCTATTTCAGTTAGGCTAATACCTATGTCTGAAGCGTCGTTGCCGCCTTGGTTATCGATCAGGGTACAAGCACCAGTCGCTGCATCGACTTCTGCATAAATTCGCATTTTCTGAATAAAACTCCCCGCTACCATATCCAATTCCAGTTTCATCTCTATTTTTTTATTACCGCTGGCTGGGCTTACAATATGCATCTTGCACCGTACATCAGCAATTATATCTATATCACTATAGTTATCGAACCATTTCATATTGACCGTTGCATAAAGGTAGATATCATTTGGATCTAGTCCTTTCTCCATGAATTTATTCTTCACTTCAA
>JBAZWK010000083.1:0-3628 GCA_041660365.1 Candidatus Shapirobacteria bacterium
GCCCTGGCCGCTTCGACGACCTCCTCCTCGGAGGCGCCGATTTTTCCGTAGCGGATATTGTCGAGAATGCTGCCGTTGAAAAGCCATGTATCCTGCAGCACCATGCCGAACATGCGCCGCAGATCGGCCCTCGCGTACTCGCGGATATCCTTGCCGTCTATGAGAATGGCCCCTTCCTTCACGTCGTAGAAACGCATGAGGAGCTTCACGAGCGTCGTCTTGCCCGCGCCTGTCGGCCCCACGATGGCGACGCGCTTTCCGGGAGATACCTTCGCCGAGAAGTTATTGATGACGATTTTATCGTCGAGATAGCCGAAATGGACGTTCCTGAACTCGACCGCGCCTTCGACATTAACAGGTTTCTTGGCGTCGGCGTCCTCCGGCGCTTCCTCGGCCTCTTCCAGAAATTCGAAGACCCTCTCGGCAGAAGCGGCAGTCTGCTGCAGGACGTTGGAAATGTTCGCGATCTGGCTTATCGGCTGGGTGAAGGAACGGACGTACTGGATGAATGCCTGGATATCGCCGAGGCTTATCGCTTTCTTGGCCGCGAGGTAGCCGCCCACGATGGTGACGCCCACGTAGCCGAGGTTCCCCACGAAGTTCATCATGGGCATCATGATTCCTGAGAGGAACTGGGATTTCCACGCCGAACGGTAGAGCGAGTCATTGATGCCTTCGAACTTCTCTATGTTCTTCGCCTCGCCACTGAAAGCCTTTACGACCGCGTGGCTTCCGAACATTTCCTCGATGTGGCCGTTCGCGTGGCCGAGATACTCCTGCTGCTGCTTGAAGTACTTCTGCGACTGGTTGACGATGAGTCGGATTAGGACCATCGACAGCGGAAGGATAAGGAGGGCGACGAGGGTCAGCTGCCAGCTGATGGTCAGCATCATCACGAGAACGCCCAGGACGGTGACGAGCGAGGTGATCATCTGCGTCAGACTCTGGCTCAAGGTCTGGTTGACCGTGTCCACGTCGTTGGTCATGCGGGAAAGCACCTCGCCGTGGTTCGTGCCGTCGAAATACTTGAGCGGCATCCTATTGATCTTGGCGAGGATATCCTTGCGGAATTGGTAGGTGATCTTTATCGACACGCCGGACATGATCCAGCCCTGGATGTAGCTGAAGAGCGCCGAGACGAAGTAGAGCCCCAGGACGCCGAGCAGGATTCGGCCGATGGCCGGAAGATCGATGCCGCCGGATTTCCCCGCCACCTGCGCCATGACGCCCTCGAAGAGTTTGGTCGTCGCCTTGCCCAGGATTTTGGGGCCGAGTATGGAAAACACCGTGGAACCGACCGCGAAAATAAATACTATGACGATCGGGAGCTTGAAGGGGCTTAAGTATCCGATGAGTTTTTTCATCGTACCCTTGAAATTGCGGGCTTTTTCGCCCTTCATCATGGCGCCGGGGCCGCCGGGTCCTCCGGCGATGCCTCTGCCGAAAGCAGCTCCGGGACGCATCCCCGGTCTGCCCGTCTGTCCTGTCGGATTATGCATGTCACTCATGCCAGTTCCTCCTGCTTCAGCTGCGACATCGCGATATCGCGGTAGACTTCGCAGGTTTCCATGAGTTCATGGTGCGTGCCCTGCCCCACGAGCCGGCCCTCGTCGAGGACGAGTATCTGGTCGGCCTGCTTTATGGCGGCGACGCGCTGGGTTACCAGAAGTATGGTGCTCTGGCTCAAGGAGGCCTTGAGCGCCTGCCTCAGGAGCGTGTCGGTCCTGAAATCGAGGGCCGAAAAGCTGTCGTCGAATATATAGATGGGCGCCTTCCTTACGATGGCGCGCGCGATGGTCAGGCGCTGTCTCTGGCCGCCCGACACGTTGCCGCCGCCCTGGGAAATCTCGAGGCCTATCCCTTCCGGTTTCGCGTCGACGAATTCCTTCGCCTGGGAAATCTCGAGGGCGAGCGCCATGTCTTCCTTGGAGGCATTCTCGTCGGCATAGAGCAGATTGCTCTCAACCGTGCCCGAGAAAAGCGAAGCCTTTTGCGGCACGAAGCCGATCTTCGAGCGCAGCGCCTCCTGCGAAACCGCTCTGATATCGATTCCGCCGACTCTTATCGAACCCTCGGTCGCGTCGTAGAAACGCGGGATGAGGCTCACCAGGGTGGACTTGCCCGATCCCGTCGTGCCGATGATGGCGGTCGTCTGGCCGGGTTTCGCCGTAAAACTGATGTTACTCAAGACGTTTTCTGTCGCTCCCGGGTAGCGGAAACTCACGTCTTCGAACTCGATGGTACCTGAGAAATCAGCGCCGATTGCACGGGGAGATTCGGGATCGACGATGCTCGGCTCGGTGGCGAGCACTTCCGCTATCCTGTCGGCCGAAACCGAGGCTCTCGGCAGGATGATGAACATCATCGAGAGCATGATGAAGGCGAAGAATATCTGCATGGCATACTGCATGAAGGCCATCATGTCGCCGACCCTTATCTGCGAAAGGGCGACTTCTTTCGCCCCCGTCCAGACGATGAGGAGGGACACGAGGTTCATGATGAGCATCATGAGGGGCATGAGGACGACCATGACCCGCGTCACGAAGAGCATCGTTCCCCCCAGGTCCCTGTTCGCCTTGTCGAAGCGCTTCTCCTCCTCGCCCTGCATGGCGAAGGCGCGGATGACCATCATACCCGATAGGTTCTCCCTCACCACGAGGTTGAGCTTGTCGATGAATTTCTGGATACTCTTGAATTTGGGCAGGGCTATCGCGAAAACTACCGCGATGATGCCGAGGATGATGGACACCGCCAGCGCGATGATCCACCACATGGAGGAAGCCTTGCCCGTCGCCCTTATGACGCCGCCTATGCCGATGATTGGCGCGTAGAAGAACATCCGCAGTCCCATGACCGTGACCATCTGCATCTGGGTGATGTCGTTGGTCGAACGCGTGATGAGCGAGGCGGTGGAAAACTTGTCCAGTTCAGCGAAGGAGAAATTCTCGACCTTCCGGAAAAGATTCACGCGCAAATCGCGGGCAAAACCCGCCGCCGTGCGCGCCCCGAGGAAGCCGACGATGACGGTGGCGACGACGGAAAGAAGGGTCAGAAGAAGCATAAGACCGCCTATCGAAAGAATATAGGAGGTCTGCAGGGCGACGGTATCCATGCCCAGCCTTTCGTATTCGCCCTTGACGGCCTGGATGCCCATCTGGGTGACGATGGAAGGATCGATGTCCGTCAGTCTGGATGATATCGCGCCCACCATCAGCACGTTGAGGCGGCTCCTCGTCATCGCGTCAACCTTCTTCAGGATATAGAGAGGCTCGCTGTCCGCGTTGGGATATTTTTTGAGGAGAGCCTGGTGGGCTTCAGAACCCGGTTCGAAGCGATCGTAGGCCGCGAGGATGGCGGCGCCCTCTTCCGGTGAGGTGAACATGAGGACCATGTCAAACTTGGTCCCGCCCATCGCCTGGGGCAGGGAATCTTCGATGCCGCCCTGCTGAATGCCTGTGTTCACGATCCTCGACATGTAGTCGGGCAGCGCCAGATCGGCGTTGGCCTGGAGAAAGAGAAGAACGACGATAAGGACGATCGAAGCCACATAAGGCTTCAGATAACGCATCAATCGCATCATGGGTGTATGGCTTCCTCTCCCTCGCAGTGGGGATTCTTCACGCTGCCT
>JBAZWK010000084.1:0-3594 GCA_041660365.1 Candidatus Shapirobacteria bacterium
TCTTAAAATTGCCAAATTAGCCCAAAAATTACATAACCATTATGGTCGGGCTCAAGATATCGAATTTGCCATAGAAAAGGGCAAATTATACTTTGTTCAAACCCGTCCCATTACCACTGTCGATGTTAGTCAAAAAAAATTAGACACTCAAAATAAAATTGACGTTAATTTAAAACCGCTTTTAGTTGGTGAAGCCGCCTCTCCTGGTTGTGCCACTGGTGTTGCCATAATTATCAATAACCCCAAAGAAATTGGCCGAGTTACTAAAGGCCAAATTTTGGTCACTCAAATGACCACTCCCGATTTTGTCCCTGCCATGAAAAAAGTTAACGGCATTGTTACCGACCGCGGCGGTCAAACTTCTCACGCCGCTATTGTCAGCCGAGAATTAGGTGTTCCTTGTGTTGTTGGTACTAGCACCGCCACTAAAATTATTAAAGAAGGGGATATTTTAACCGTTGATGGCACTAATGGCAAAATTTACAGTGGTGAATTTACTATCGAATCTTCAGTAAAAATTGATAAAGCCACCGAAAGAATTAAAACTGCCACCAAACTCTATGTTAATTTAGGCGAACCGGAATTAGCTAAAGACATCAGTAAAAGATATATTGACGGCGTCGGTCTGCTTCGAGCGGAATTTATGATGGCCAATATTGGTACTCATCCCAAACACATGATTCAGGAAGGTCGTCAAAAAGAATACATTGAAAAATTAGCCAGTGGTATGGCAGAATTTTGTAAAAATTTTAATCCGCGTCCCGTTATCTATCGGGCCAGTGATTTTAAAACTAACGAGTATCGCTCCCTTAAGTGGGGTAAACAGTTCGAACCTGAAGAACCAAATCCACTTCTAGGTTTTCGCGGCGCTCTTCGCTACATCAATTCCCCAGATGTTTTCCAAATGGAATTAGAGGCCATTAAAATGGTTCGCCATAAATTTAATTTAAAAAATCTTTGGCTAATGATTCCTTTTTGCCGTTCTCCCCAAGAGTTAAGTCAAGTTAAAAAAATTATTACTGACAATGGCCTTCTTCGCAGTCCCTCTTTCAAATTATTTATGATGGCCGAAATTCCCACCAACGTTATTATGCTCGATAAATTTATCGACGTCGGCATTGACGGTATTTCCATCGGCAGCAACGATTTAACCATGTTAACTCTCGGCCTTGACCGAGATAATTCCGAAATTTCCAAAGACTTTAATGAACAGGATCCCGCTATGCTCTGGTCACTAAAACGTCTAGTTACCAAAGGTAAAAAACGCGGTATTATGGTAGGAATTTGTGGTCAAGCCCCCAGCAATCATCCCGATTTAGTCGAAAAATTAGTCAAGTGGGGGATTACCTCTATTTCCGTTTCCCCCGATGCCATCGACCGCACTCGCGAAATCATCTCCTGGGCTGAAAAAAAGAATTTAGAGAAAAAATAGTTAAAGTCTGGTCACCCTTAAACCAACTGTTTGCTTATCTTTAAATACACTTCCCCTCGTTATAATTTCGTTTTCTCTTTCAGTTTCTCTTTTAGTTAACTCGACACTAACATAAGATTTGGCTGTACCGTCTGGATTATCTTCTGTAATTAAACCATCAACTAAAAATTTAGATCTTTTTCCCTCTTCATCTCTCTTACCTTCAAGAACCGTGGCCTCTCGTGTATCTAAAATACCGGCTAGACCAGGTATAGCAATGTTAAACTTTTTCTTTAATTCTTCAGCCGTAATTGCCTCATTTGTAAAAATAAAAGCTTCAGCACCAGGAAAGTTCTCTTCTGATCCATACTGATTAACAATTACTTTTTCTATTTGAGTAGTCATGCGCGGATTATATCACTAATACCTCAATTTAGGCAAAAACTACCACTACTTCACCTCGAATATCTCCATCCCAATCATTTTTTATCTCTTCAAATTTTTTGGTCATTTCCCGAATAATCCTAATTTCTACTTTTTCACCATAAATTTCTTTTATTTCTTTGACTAGTTTTTCCGTTCTAAGGGGGGATTCGTAAACCACTTTAGATCCATCAATATTTTTATATATTTCTAAAATCTTTTTTCTTTCCCCATCTTTTTTCGGCAAAAATCCTAAATAAGCAAATCTGCCCATTGGTAAACCTGACAGAACTAAAGCATCAATGGCCGCGCAAGCCCCTGGCAGCGCCGTATATTTTATGCCTAATTCCTGGCATTTTTTAACTAAAAGCCAACCAGGGTCGGACAATAGGGGAGTTCCCGCATCAGTCACCAAGCCCACTTCTAAACCCTCTTTTAACATTTCTATCACCTGTGGAATTTTTTGTCTTTCCACTTCATCATAAAAAGAAAATAGTTTTGGTTTGTTGACAATTTTCAATTCTTTTAATAGTAATCCCGTTTTTCTAGTATCTTCACATAACAAAACATCGATACTTTCAAACATATCGATAGCCCTCAATGTGACATCCTTCATATTTCCAATTGGCGTTGAAATTACATACAACATTAATTTAGCTCCTTTAAATTAAATTTTTCTACTGTTTTGGCATCATCATTAAAATAAAAAGTAGCCTCTATTCTTTTGCCATCCAAAATTTTTGGCAACCAACTTTTATCAGTGTCCCACATAGAGTTCAATGGTAAATTATTTATCTTAAACCATTTTGGTGCCATTTCTTCACTTTCACTTGGTTCATTTTTCCAATCTTTACACACAAACAAACTACATTCGTGTTCAAAACCATCCTTAAATATAAATAAAATTTTTCCCATATTTTCTAAATTATTTAGTTCCACATTAAATTCTTCTTTTGCTTCTCTCTTGGCTCCATTTTCAGGTGTTTCACCTTCTTCAATTTTTCCCCCTGTTCCGTTCCAAAGACCTGCCCCAAAACCCCTTTTTTTCATTCCTAAACAAACTTCATCACTTTTTACTAAATAAACACAAGTTACATATTTACGCATATTTAATTAAATTGTCTAATTACCGCCACTACTTTACCTCTAATTTCCACATCGGTCACATACATCGGACTCATGGTCGTATTTGCCGGCTGCAGACGGATTCGGTTAGCTTCCTGATAATATCTTTTTAAAGTGGCAAAACCGTTTCTGAGCACTGCCACCACAATATCCCCATTATTAGCCATTTTTTGTTCTTTCACTACCACATAGTCGCCGCTCAAAATACCATCATCAATCATTGAATCACCTTTAGCTTGTAAAACAAAAGATTTGTCACCCGATTTAATTAATGTCGAGGAGACCATTAAAGTGGCGTTTGGATCAGTGTAAGGCTCAATTGGCGCCCCACAGGCGATAAAACCCAGCACTGGCAATTCCACAGTATTTTCATCGTCTTTTTCCTCAGTTAACAATTCAATGCCTCGAACTGCCCCCCGATAACGTCGAATTAAACCCTTCTTTTCTAAAGCCGCTAGATGTTCGTGAACCGTGGCCAACGAAGATAGTCCCAAATCTTGGGCAATTTCTGTTAATGTTGGCGCATAGCCATATTTATCAATACTTTTACCAATTAAATCTAAAATTTCTTTTTGTCTTTTATATATTGTGGCGGGCATGCTTTTATCATACACGAACAATACCCGAAGTCAACT
>JBAZWK010000085.1:0-3478 GCA_041660365.1 Candidatus Shapirobacteria bacterium
CAAGGACGCCCGTCTGGTTGCCGATGACCGTGATGATCGGTATCAAGGCGTTCCTGAGGGCGTGCTTCATCACGACAACCCACTCGGTCTGTCCTTTAGCCCTGGCGGTGCGAATATAATCCTGCCAGATCACTTCGAGCATGCTGGAACGCGTCATCCGCATGACGATGCCACCAGCCTGCAATCCCAGCGTAAAGGTTGGAAGCACCCAGTATTTGAAGCCGTAACTGCCAGAAACGGGGAACCAACGGAGATTCACGGCGAATACAAGGATAAGCATCAGGGCTAGCCAGAACGATGGTGTCGATATCCCGAACAGCGAAACGAGTGTCGTGATTTTATCGGTCAACGAATACTGTTTGACCGCGGAGATGATTCCCGCCGTTATGCCCAGAATAGTTCCCAACGCCATGCTGATGAAGGTCAATCGGAGCGTGATGCCGATACGGGAAAATATCTCGTCGATCACGGGTGTCTTTGTCCTGAAAGATGTGCCCAAATCGAGCCGTGTGACCACGTTCTTGATATAGGTAAAGAGTCGTACGAAGAACGGTTGGTCAAGGCCCATCTCCTTCTCGAGCACCGCGATTTTCTCCGGGCTCGCTTCCTGTCCGAGGATGATCTCCGCGGGATTTCCAGGCGAGAAATAGAGGAGCGAAAATACGATGACTATGACCCCGATCAATACAGGTATCATCGAAATCAGCCGCTTAAGTGCATATCGATACAAGGAAGCACCTCCTCAAGACCTCGAGAAAAGATCAGCGCGAAGCCTTGCCAGGCTATACAGCCCGGCAAGGCTTCACACCAGAGTCAGTGTTTATTTAACGAAATAGACACCCTTGAGATAGGGGCTTTCAAACGTGATGTTATTGTTGAATCCTTTGAGCTTGGCCGTAGCCGCGGTCAGAATTTCACGGTGAAGGGTCGTGATCAGTATGCATTCTTCCTTCAGCATTTGCTGTGCCTTGCTGTACAGCTGGAGCCGCTTCGTTTTATCAATGGTCCCGGCAGCCTCGTCGATAAGGGCATCGTAGGCCGGGCTTTTCCAGGCAGTGAAGGTCTGTCCGAGGGCGTGTCCGCTGTGGAACCATCGGAATGCCTTGTCACCTTCTGCAGTCGTCGTGGTCAGGCCATATACCATAAGATCAAAGTTTCCTTCCTTGAACGCGGACTGGTAGGCGATCGGCTCGATCACCTTCACCTTGCACGTAATGTTGATCTGCTTGAGCTGGTTCTGGAAGACTTCCACGATGTCCATTCGTTCAGGCGTCGTGTCGACGATGAAGGTGAGGGTGAATCCATTCGCATAGCCGGCGTCAGTCATGAGCTTTTTCGCTTTAGCCAGGTTGAACTCATAAGGCTTTACGTTTCCGTCGAACCCTTCAACACCAGGGCTGCAATACCCTACTGCTGTCACGCCTGTACCCTTGTAAGCTGTCTTCACCGCTGTCGCGCGGTCAACCGCATAAGCGATAGCCTGCCGGACAAGTTTGTTTTTCGTGTATTCACGATCGGTTCGCATAAAAATGTAGTTCGTGTTCACGGAAGGATCGCGATAAACTGTCAAGTTCTTATTCTGGGAGAGCCTGTTGATGTCGGCCGCAGGTGCCTCATAGATGAGATCCACACCGCCCGTCTCGAGCTCTATAGTGCGGTTGGCAGCCTCGGTGATGACGCGCATCGTAAGGTACTTAACGTAGGGCTTTCCCTTGTCCCAGTAGTCCTTGAATGCTTCAAATTCGTAACTATCACCCGAAACATGTTTCACGAGTTGATACGCGCCTGTTCCAACGGGATTCTTGCTGAAGTCCCCACCCGATTCGGTGAAGGCTTTCTCGCTGAAAATTCCCGTGAGCGCCCATTCGAAATAAGCCATCTGGGGAACATACACGCCTTTCGTAACGATCTTGACGGTGTAGGGGTCGATCACGGCGCTTTTTTCAAAATCGATCTGCGAGACGGCCGATAACGCTGCGGGAACCTTAGCGACCCTTTTCAGTGAGAAGAGAACATCGCTGGCCTTGAGTTCTCCATATCCGCGATGGAATTGCACGCCCTTGCGTATATGCAGGATTATCGTCGTCGGATTTTCGTATTCCCAGCTTTCAGCGAGCTGGGGCTTAAGTTCGCCGTCATAATCGCGCCATACGAGCGTTTCATAGATCTGCTTTCTCATGGTGTGGACCATCTGGATGGAATTGTCGTTGGGATCAAAATTGCCTGGATCAGAAGGAAGCCCCACTATAAGGCGATCCTTACTGCTCTTGATTTCCGCTTGCGCAAACGCGACCGCAGGAATCAACATCAACATCGCGAGCACACAAATGACACATCTCATTCGCTTCATTCGACTTCCTCCCTTTGTCTCTACATGTTTCTGCGACTACGCACCATCGCTCTATGCATGACAGCCTTACAGTTTGTTTAGCTGTAAGGCTGTATGACATTTGAAGCGTAGCTCGACAAATCCTAGCTGTCAAGCAAAAGTTGTATAATTATAACTTATTTACTTTTCATGGATTTCGAGGGGTAGATAAGCTAGGCAGGTAGGTGAAAAAGAGGCTGCCCAGCTTAGGGCAGCCTTTGATCGCGATAAACGGAATCAGAAAAGCAGGATCGCCTTCCCAGAGTATTTCTCAAGGAGACTCTTGTTGTACTCATCTCCGCCCGGCAGATTCCCGCTCCTGAAAATCGGAGGCGTATAACCTTTGGATACCAGATATTAAGCCTAGATAATCGGCAGAGCTCATACCGCGATCAAGTCGGGCAGCAATCGGACAAATTCCTTTTTCACAACTTCATAGCACTCACAAACCCTGGATTCCAAGCCCGGTCTATCCAGTATGGTCAGGCAACCCCGGCTGTAGGAAATCAACCCAGCATCCTGCAATTTTCCGGCAGCTTCGGTAACACCCTCACGCCTTACTCCCAGCATATCTGCGATCAATTCCTGGGTCATGTTGAGGACATTCCCGGACAGGCGGTCCATACTCAGAAGCAGCCAGCGGCAGAGTTGCTGGTCGATGTTGTGATGCCTGTTGCAGACAGCGGTCTGGGCCATCTGTGCAAGCAAGGCCATGACATACCGCATGAAGAGATGCTGCATCGCCGGATTCTGGTTGAATTCCTTATGGAGTATGTCACCCTTCAAACGATAGGCAGAACCTTCGCTCTGTACCAATGCGCGGCTAGGCATGGACGAGCCACCCATAAAGATAGCAATGCCGACAACACCCTCGTGGCCGATTACAGCAATTTCTGCCGAGGAACCGTTCACTAGTACATAGAGCAGGGATACGATGGCAGTCGTCGGGAAATAGACATACTTTGAAAAATCCCCAGATTCAGTCAGAGTTGCCCCGAGAGGTAGGTGAATGCGTTCGAGGTAGGGGAGGAGTCTTTTGAATTCGTTTTTAGGAAGTGCTGCAAGAAGATGGTTCTGACAGGGGTTCGGAGGGTAAGGCGGGCACGATAA
>JBAZWK010000086.1:0-3407 GCA_041660365.1 Candidatus Shapirobacteria bacterium
CCAAAACGAATGTAATGATCCCAGGCTCTTTGCTTCGTCGCGTGCCGCGGGTCTAAAAGAAAGCTGGGCAGCATTTTCGGCAATTCCTTAGGCTGCCTGAGAAGGGCTTGGAAAAGCGAATCCTCCACCATATCTTCCCAATGCTCTGTCTCGAGTTCGGGGATCGTCAGAGGCAGCAGGTCGAGAATCGTACAGCGGCCGGCGAGGCTCTCCTTGACCTTTTCAAGCAACAAAAGTTGGCTCGATCCGAGAAGAATGTAGCGAGGCTCCGGCCATTGGTCATATACAGACTTTATGCTTTCGATGAGCAGGGGTTCCTTCTGCACTTCGTCCAGGATCGCGTGAGGATACAGTGTTTTCCATTGACCCGCGGAGAGCCTTCTATATTGATCTCTCAGGATAGGATCTTCGATTGAAAGATACTCGTACCCAGGGAAACCGCTCCGTGCCAAGGTTGTCTTGCCGGTCTGACGCGCACCCGTAAACACGAGTATTCTGCCCATCGGTTTTGCGGCTTGTTCGCGTAAATACGAAGATACTTTGCGACTCTTCATGAGTTGAGTATACAGGTTATATAAACAAAGTCTATATAATGGCGTAATATTACGACTATAAGTCGCAATAATGGCGTAATATCTTGACTTCATCGTATAATTTCCACTACCAAGCCCCGGAATTTATCGGGCTGCGACTCATAGAATTTGCTTACTATGATAGTTAAGTCCATATTTATATTAAAAACCAGTATTATTCTTGACTTAACTGTCGTTCACGCTATACTTACATCGAGGAATATATGAAAAGAACCTTGATGGCAAGCCTCGTCACTTGGAAGAACAAACCCGATAGAATGCCCCTCATCCTCTATGGCGCCCGACAGGTCGGTAAAACCTGGCTTATACAGGAATTCGGAGCGAGACAATTCGACGATACCCTCTATATCAATTTCGAGATCGATACAGCCCTTGCCAAAGATTTCGAAGCCAACCTCGATCCTGGAAGGCTCATCAACCTTCTCGAAGCCTACACGGGCCGCACAATTGTTGCCGATAAAACCCTCATTGTTTTCGATGAAATCCAAGCCTGCGGAAGAGCCCTCACTAGCCTGAAGTATTTCCGTGAAAACGCGCCCCAGTATCGCATCATCGCCGCCGGAAGCACCCTTGGCGTATCGGTCAAAAACCGATCATTTTCCTTTCCGGTTGGAAATGTCGAAATGCTGACGCTCCATCCCCTCGATTTCGAAGAGTATCTGGAGGCCTTGGGAGAAAGCATCCTCATAGCGGCCATAAGGGACGGATATGACACGAAAGCCCCGCTGCCCGAATCCATACATCGAAAAGCCCTGGATCTGTATCGAAGTTACCTGGTGGTCGGGGGAATGCCGGCGGCGATAAACGCTTATCTGCGGGAAAAGAAGATTATGGATTCTTCCCTGATCCAGCAGGCTATCCTCTCGGCCTATACCGCCGACATGACGAAATATACGACAGCTTCCGAAACATCCAAGATCATCGCATGCTACGACAGCATCCCCGCCCAGTTGGCCAAAGAGAACCGAAAGTTCCAATACAAAGTGGTGAGGAAGGGCGGATCGGCGACCTTGTTCGGGGCTTCCATCGATTGGCTCGCGGCCTCGAATCTCGTCGAGAAATGTGAAAGGATCGAAGGAGGATTCATGCCTCCCTCAGCCTATCGCGATCTGTCGGCTTTCAAGCTCTACATGAGCGATGTGGGACTCCTCGCCAACAAATCAGGCATACCGACCTCACTCATGCTTTCTGAGCACGCGGGCTTTACATTTTTAGGCGCGATGACGGAAAATTATGTCGCCCAATCTCTCCGGTCCAAAGGCTATGCCCTCTATTACTGGGAGTCAGGAGGGCAGGCCGAAGTGGATTTTATACTGCAAAAAGGGGAAGCATTGATCCCCGTCGAAGTGAAGGCGGGAGAGCATGCGAAGTCCCGAAGCCTTTCGGTGTACCGGGACCGATTCAAGCCCGAAATGAGCATCAGGATATCGACGAAGCATTTCGGCTTCGAGAGCGGCATCAAATCGGTGCCGCTCTACGCCGCCTTCTGTCTCTGATCAGAGGATCGGATCAGCGTACTCGCCCTTGCGCAACCTGCGGATGAAGTCGAGGTTCTTCTCGACCAGCATCGCGTACAGCTTTTCGCCCTTTTCGCGGGTGGCTATCGTGGAATCGCCGCTCATCGCGTTGGGATAGCGCACGTCGATCTGGGTGGGACCCGAAAGAGGTATGCAGAAAGCCTTCTTCATGTGGACGCTCCGCGCCGAATCGTCCACCAGCGAAACATCGATGCCGAGTACGGCCGAGGTTTCGTCCTCGCCCGCGTGGCCCTGGGTTTCGCAGATCTTCAGAATGTCGGCCGAGTAGGTAGCCCACCAGCTGATGGCCATTGCCGTCCCCCCGGCCTTGGCGATCCTGTCGCAGGCGATCGTGAGCGAGGCGATGTTGCCGCCGTGACCATTCATGAAAATTATGTTCTTGGCCCCCCATCCCACGAAGCAGGAACCGATCTCGGAATACAACGAAATGAGCGTTTCCGCCGGAATCGTCACCGTACCGGGAAACTTCATGAGGCTCGGCGTGTAGCCGTAGGTCACCGTCGGCGCGATGAGGAATTCATTCCCCGCCGACGCCTCCAGATCCTGGCACATCCGTTCCGGAATGATGATATCCGTGCCGAGGGGACAGTGCATCCCGTGAGCCTCGAAGCTGCCCGTCGGAATGATCACCGTATCGATTTTTCCAGCCAGTTCCGCATAACGTTTTGATGTGAGATTGATGGCGTACATGAAAGCCTCCCGAGCTGATAATGTGTAGCGATTATAGGCTCAAGGGAGGCTGAAGTAAAGGTGAGGTGTTCTTACAGCCCCACAGCCTGCAGCGGCATCCTCGCTATCGGCGCTCCGATAAAGCGCTCGATGGCTTTCAGCACCTGCTTGTCCTCGGGCGTCACGAAGGTGAGGGCGATGCCCTTTCGCAGCATGCGCCCGGTTCGGCCGATCCGGTGCGTGTAGGCCTCGGGCGTGTCGGGAATATCGAAGTTGATCACGTGGGAAATCTGGGTTACATCGATGCCTCGCGCCGCTATATCCGTCGCCACCATGATCTTGGCGCGGCCCGAGCGGAAACTCGACATAGCCTTGTCGCGCTGACCCTGGGAGAGATTCCCCTGGAGGGAGGTGGAATTGTATCCCGCGTTCGTCAGCTGGAGGGCGAGCTTCTTGGCCCTGTGCTTCGTCCTTGTGAAAATGAGGGTCTGACCCTCGTTGATCCCGCCCAGCACCGAACGGAGCGCCTCGTACTTGTCGCCCTGGCTCACCGAGCTGATATAGTGGCTCACCGTCTCGACAGGCTTGGAATCGCCGATCTCCACGC
>JBAZWK010000087.1:0-3388 GCA_041660365.1 Candidatus Shapirobacteria bacterium
AAGGCAACTCGCAGTCAAAATACTCAACATCTTTGAGGCTCTGGCAAAGGACAGTCTTCCCCGACCGTCTGACTCCGGAAAGCCATACAATCGGTCGCTTGGACCACAGCGAACGTATCCGTTCCTGCCACCATGTTCGTTGAATCATAGTCCTACTATAAAACTATTTGTGACCAATCGCAAGTAAGATTTCACTTGGTCAAGACTAAATGAAGACAGGATAACAGGATGGGCGGGATTTACGAGAGAAGGATTTAGGTAAAGAGAAGAAAAGAAGGAAAGGTGATTCTTTAATAAAAGCTTTTTCTTGTAGATCCTGAGGATCCTGTTATCCTGTCGAGTATGGAGAGCGTATAGAGAGGGATATTTGTCAGCCAGCTCTCTTCTAGGTAATCATCTTAATCATGGTAATCATTGGCCAATTCTTCTGCTTATCCTATTTCTTTTTCTGGGTCTCTTATGGTGACACGGTAGCCCATGGCGCGGTAACCGCGTTCACGCTTGACCCACATGTGAGCGAGACGCGAGTCGCCGAACTCGACGTAATCATAGATATGTAGGTCGCGTTTTGATGGACTGGCACGATTGAGGCGGCCGGCATACTGTTGCAGTGTTCCCTTCCATGAAATGGGCATGGCAAGGACAAGTGTATCGAGGTTGGCATGATCGAAACCTTCACCGACAAGCCTGCCGGTGGCTAGGATGACAAAAGAGTCGCTTTCGAGTAGCGCGTTAAGGCGCGCAACAATGAGGGTTCTTTGCTTTATGGACATTCTGCCATGGAGTACGAAGAGCTCAGGGATCGATGGCTCGAGCAGTGTACGCAGGATCGAAATGTGCTCGCTGCGTTCAGTAAGGACAATGATTTTACGGCCTTCCTTGAAGGCATTGATAATATCGGTACAAATACTGAGGTTGCGCAATTCATCCTGTGAAAGGACTTTGAATAAAGACTGGATGGAAGACTCCTCTGGGATAGCCGGGCAAGCAAGAAATGAGAGCCTGACTTCCATATCTTGCCCCAGGATTGCTGAGCGAACTCCAGAATAACGAATAGGACCGCATTGCATAAAGATTATTGGGGCGAGACCATCGCGTCGGATCGGTGTCGCTGAAAGGCCCACAATATAGCGGCTGGAGCACTGCTTCATGACGTGCTCGAAGGATATGGCCGATACATGGTGGCACTCGTCGATGACGATCTGGCCGTATATCTCGAGAAAACTGCGAAGGTTTTCTCTGCGCACGAGGGACTGGAGCACCGCGATATCGACAATACCGGTGGGGCGATTTGCCCCACCGCCAATTGTGCCAACTCCGGGAGTATCAAGAGCGAGGAATGTCTTGAGCCGCTCTTTCCATTGTTGTTGTAGCTCGCGGCGGTGGACGAGCACGAGGGTGTTGACGCCGCGGCGCGCGATGAGAGCGGCGGCCGCCACCGTTTTCCCAAAGGCGGTGGGTGCGTTCAATACCCCCTGTTCATGCTTGAGCATCGCTTCTATCGCTGCTTCCTGTTCGGGGCGGAGGAGTCCTGTAAAGGATATTGCGATCAGCTTGCCACAAGTGCGTTCATCTTTTATCCGCAATTCTACCCCATTCTCATGGAGAAGGTTTTCAAGGTCATGAAGGCATCCTCTTGGTAGAGCGATGTAGCGGGAAAAGTTTTCAGCAGAACCGATGATACGGGGCTTATCCCACACCGAGAGCCTGAGCGATTGGGCTTTGTAGAATTCCGGATTGGGGAAGGCGGCAATACGCACAATGCGATTCAGAAGCGGTTGAGGAAGTTGATCTTTGGCTATATAGAGACGATCGGAAAAAACGACATCGATAGTACTGGGCAGGATACATTGCACCTTTTTCGACAGGGCATTCATTTTCCATGGATCGTCCGTCTCTTCATAAATAAATGATACATCCAGTGGATGATGCCCCTCCGTGGCTCGAAGAACGATGTCATCTACCATATCCACATCGATAGGAATGATCGATGAAAGATATGCCCATTGATCGGGAAAAGGCCGAAAATCGTCATTGACAAAGATAGTCATCCCTTTCTCTCGTGCATTTTTTTGCAGCGGTAAGGCGATAAGATTACCGAATCCACCTGAAGGTAGACGATCCTGATTCGGGAAAAGTCGATCATAACTTGCAAGAGATAGTTGTCGGCGCTTTGCGCATGTACGGCTTATCAAGGCCGATCCTAGTTGTCGGGCCATCACCGCTTGTATATCCCTGGAAAAGAATAACCAAACATGGGCTCCCTTGCCTGAACGGGATATCTCCAGGCTACACGTCACTGCCAAATCATGGCATGTTTCTGCAAAAGAGCGGGCGTCGTCGCGCCAGTCTTTATCATCGAAATCAATCGCGAGCAGACTGCATGTATCATTGGTTTGAAGAGGATAAAGGCCGACCACATGCGTTCCCGCACAATGATCAAAGATAACTTGATCGGTCAGCGATAATAGAGAACGATGCGCACAGGCTGAACATTTGCCGTTCGGCTTTATACAGACTCCTGTTTTCCACTCATTCGCGCATGCTGGCGAGTAGCCGGATTTACCTTCTTTTGATTGCCATCGCAGGGCATAGACATCATCCCTGCCTTTGAACAGTCTACGAAAAAGAGTAACTTTTTCAATCGTGGTCATGCCAGAATCCGGGTAGCTATTGGCTTCTTTGTCGTATGGGATGCCATGTTCCCTAAGCAATATTTTAAGCCTCTCGTTTTCTTTACGAAGGAGGGAGAGAACAGACTGCTCGTCGAGCATGATGGGCTGGGCTCCTCTACGTTCAACAATTTATAGTATCAGTATATATACTTTTCTGAAAACGCTTTATAAACGCTCACAAGGCAAAAGTTAAAAATTGGGGTCTGACCCCGATTTTTAACTTAAATTGTATTTGCATGTAAATTTGAAAGTTATGGTTTCAATATTACATGCATAATGCTATAATGAAAGTATGGTAGCCTATAATCGATGGTATGAAGCCCGGCTTCGACGCTTCATGGCCAAACCTTTCGTCCACATTGTATTCGGCGCGCGGCAGACAGGAAAGTCAACCTTGATCAAGCAAATACTTCCTCCTGATACGCTCGTCATCAATCTTGCCGAGCCGCAGGAGCGAGTGAAATACCTCGGCGACCCGCAGGAATTGATCAGGAACTGCAGAGCGCTGAAAAAGACCAACGAACCGCGCTACGTCTTTATCGATGAAGTCCAGATGGTTCCCGACCTTTTCAATGCCATCCAAAGCCTCTACGACGCGGACAAAACAGCCTTCCGCTTTATTCTCTGCGGAAGTTCGGCGCGGAGGCTGAAAGCCACAGGCACCAATCTGTTGCCGGGGAGAAGTATCCTGCACCGGCTTTATCCCTTGATAA
>JBAZWK010000088.1:0-3352 GCA_041660365.1 Candidatus Shapirobacteria bacterium
CCGTTCAGGTGCCTCAGGGCTCTCAGGCTTTGCGCCGCGGCGTCCTGATTTCGAAGGCTCGCCTCAAGGCCGTCGATCGCGTCGATGCCTTTCGGCGCTGGTTCCTTGCCCTCCAGCCAGCCGGCCACGCTGTTGTAGGCAAGCTTGGCCTTGTTTCGCACCATCGCCGGATACATATTCGAGTCGCCGAGCGATCCATCGCTTGCGATGACCATATCGACGACGAGAGCCAGACGGTCCGACTGATAATTGAGAGAAGTGAGGTCGGTCGACAGCTTTTCAGGCAGCATCGGGAATATTTCGGCGACGGTGTACACCGAGGTCGTGTTCTGACGAGCATGGTCGTCGAGAGCCGATTTTTTTGTGACCAGGGCATCCACGTCGGCGATGGCGACCATTATCCTCATCGCTCCGCCCTTCATGGTTTCGGCGATGGTGAGCTGATCCAGATCGAGTGAGTCGTCGTTGTCTATGGAACACCAGGGGAGCGCGGATAGATCGCGGATCCGCCCCTCGCCGGAAGTCGCGGGGCCGCGAATTCCATTCAACTCGGCGAGGGCTTCGGGAGGAAAATCGGGAACCATCCCCCTTTCGAGCATGGCGCGATGGGCGATCCTCGAAAGTATCTGGCGGTGTTGACTGTCTTCGTTTTTCGTCATTTAGTCACCTGTACTTTGCAAGCCGTCCGGATTGGTCTATTTCCCGGACGATAATGAGCGATATACCAACTGCATCAATTCCTCGAAGAGATGGAAATAGCCGGTGCTGTCCTTCTTGTATGCGGCGACCGTTTCGTTGAGCCCGGAACCCATCTTTTCCATCATATCGCTCGCCAGGGAAAGGCTTCCCTTGGCCGTGGCGGCGACATGCCCTACTTCCTGGACGATAGCGGGAAAGGATATCCTGAGCTGCTCCGTCGTCTCCTTCAGGTTGCCTCCGATCTGTTCAAGATCGCCTACTATCACCGGCATCGCCTTGATGGATTTCCTGAGCGACTCCTGGTTGTTTTCCACCAGAGGCCTGAAGATCCCTACTATTTTCCTGATATTCCACAGGATCGGGAGCATGAAAGCGCCCGCCAGAATCCCCACCGCGCACAGCAGGTAGATCATCAACTCCTGCAAGGTGAATTGTATGAGCATGGTCCCGCCCTCCTATTTCTTCTTCTTCGCCACGGGCTTGGGACTCAACTTGTTTTGCAGTTCCGCCGCGGCTCGAGCCGTCGTATCCTTCAGCACCTCAGCCTTGGACCGGACCTTTGCCCTGATGACTTCCAGGGTATCCGCGGCTTTTTTCTTCAAATCCTCACGGGTTTCCTTTCCCGACTTGGGCGCGTACAGAATCCCCTTCGCCAGGCCGATAGTGGCCGCGATTCCCATACCGACCGCGAATTTCATCGCGGTTTTGGCCCGCTCCTCGTTCCTTCTCTTCCTGTTGACCATGTCCAATAGATTATTGATATACATCGTAAATTCTCCTTTCGAGGTTTCCGTGATGCCCTCTCGATGAAGTTAGCCGCAATCGCAGGGGATGGTCTGTGCGCCAGCACACATAGCGCCAGCCAAGGACCTCGGCCTCTTGGCTTATGTGTGCTATCGAACAGATCGAATCGCTTTATCGCAATAAGTTGAAATCATATATGCCGTTTTTCGCAGCATTCCCGCATGCAAGGAGGATATATGAACCAGCTTCTGCGCATTCTGATTGTCGACGATTCGGAAGATGACGCCAACCTAATATGGCAAGCTCTGCAAAGAGGCGGCTATGATGCGGTTTCCAAAACCGTTGATTCCTCGGAGGAAATGCTCTCCGCATTGGAGCATCATACTTGGGATGTCATCACATCTGACCATGGCATGCCTCATTTCAGCGCTCCGGCAGCGCTGGAAATTGCCACGAAAAAGTGTCCTCTCGTGCCGTTCATCATCGTCTCCGGGGAAATTGACCTCAACCTTGCCGTCTCCCTCATGAGGAATGGCGCGAAGGACTACATAACAAAAACGGAATTGTCGCGATTGGTTCCGGTGATCGAGCGCGAACTCCACGAAGTGGAACTGCGCAAGGAAATCCAGAAGATCGAGAGCGCCTTGAAGCGTTCGGAAATCCGTTACCGGCGGCTTTTCGAGACTGCCGAGGATGGGATATTGATACTCGACGCGGTGACGGGCCAGATTCTCGACGTGAATCCCTTCCTCATCAAGATATTGGGGTATTCCAAGGATGATTTTCTGGGAAAGATGCTCTGGAATCTCGGTTTCTTTCATGACGAGGAAGGGTCCAAGAAGGCTTTTGCCGAACTGCAGGAAAAAGGCTACATCCGCTATGAGAATCTGCCCCTCGAAACAAGCAGCGGGAAAAAGATTTCCGTCGAATTCGTCAGCAATACCTATATGGTCAACGATATGAAGGTAGCCCAATGCAATATACGCGACATATCCGAACATCTGAAAGACGAAAAGGAAATCAGCAAGCTCAATTCCGAATTGGAGCTGCGCGTGCAGGAACGAACCCATCAGCTCGAAGCCCTCAACAAGGAACTCGAAGCCTTCGGATATTCCGTATCCCATGATCTGCGCGCCCCTTTGCGGCGCATAGTTACCTATACAGAAGCCTTGAAGGAAAACATCAAGAACAAACAGGGTGCCGGAAGCGACGAGCTGATCGATAAAATCACCAGCAACACGCAAAGGATGGACAAGCTCATAGGCGCCTTGCTCGACCTTTCGCATCTCACTCGCCAACCTATAGAACATGGAATCGTGAATTTGAGCGGTCTGGCTCACCAGGTAGCCAATGATCTGCGGCAGAGCCAACCTGATCGCAACGTCGTCTTTGCCATCGCCGATGGGATAAATGTCAAGGGAGACGCTCAGCTGCTGCGCAGCGTCATGGAAAACCTTATGGGCAATTCCTGGAAATATACGTCCAAAAAGGCTATCGCCAATATTCAGTTCGGGGCGATGCCGCAAGCCTCGGGCGACGATGCCTATTTCGTGAAGGATGACGGCGCTGGTTTTGACATGACCTACGCCGACAAGCTGTTCGGCGCGTTCCAGCGCTTGCATAGCGAAAAGGAGTTCCCCGGCATCGGTATCGGGCTGGCGACGGTGCAAAGGATTATCAACCGGCATAAGGGGCGGGTCTGGGCCGAAAGCACCATGGGAGTGAGCACCGTATTCTCCTTTACGCTCGGACAGGAATAAATGAACTGATTCGTCATTCCATTGCGATCGTCTCCGAAGATCGGTACAATGCCCGGGAATATGCCGCTTGCGGCATGCGCAAGGAGACGCGGATGATCCAACGAAAGCACAGCCCCTTCCTGGCGGGGCAAAAATCCGGACTCGATACG
>JBAZWK010000089.1:0-3345 GCA_041660365.1 Candidatus Shapirobacteria bacterium
CGCCGTGATATTCGTCGCGTCTGGATTGTCAGAATTAACGCTGCGCTTCGACCCTTCGAAACCAGCTATTCTGTTTTCATCAAAAAATTACTAGACCATAAAGTGGCTTTAAATCGTAAAATGCTTAGCGAAATTGCTATTCATGATCCGGTCACTTTTAAAACTATCTTTACCTCTCTAAAATAGCGGGAGATAGCACTCTATCTAAAAAAAATAAAACCCGCCGCAGAGGCGGGTTTTTTGTTAATATAAGCATATAAACAATATGGATCTAAATAAAATTTTAGAAGATTCGCAAAATAAGATAAATTCAACCGAAACATCGGCAGAATTAGAATCAATTCGTATCGAACTTCTCGGTCGCACTGGTTTAATCAATAAATTATTTGCCGATATTAAAACTGCCCCAAATCCCCGTGAATTCGGTCAGGAACTAAACCAACTCAAAAACGAAATCGAAAATTTTATTTCTGAAAAATCAAAAACCGTCGTTTCTGAAATTCGTAATTTGAAATTTGAAATTCGTAATTCCAATTTTAGTTTACCTAAAATTGGACATTTACATCCCATCACCCAAACCGAAAGACAATTAAATGAAGTTTTCCGAAAATTAGGTTTTTCCCTTTATGACGGTCCAGAAATAGAAACAGATGAATTTTGTTTCCAACGACTAAATGTTCCCTCAGATCATCCTGCTCGAGAAATGCAGGATACTATCTATATCAACGAACCCAATATTTTATTGCGGACTCAGGGTTCATCCATCGAATCTCGTCTTCTTTCTCAAGAAAAGCCTCCTTTCAAGGCCGCCTTCCCTGGTCGTGTTTATCGTAACGAAAAAGTAAATAAAAGTAACCATTTCATTTTTCATCATTATCAGGGAGTGGTTGTTGACAAAAACATTACTCTTAAAAATCTTTTTGGCACTATAAACTGTCTTTTTAAATCTCTTTATGGCCCAGACGTTAAAATTCGTTTTCGAAATAAATATTATCCCGAGGTCGAGCCAGGGGTTGGACCAGACATGGAATGTTTTAACTGTCATGGTACCGGTTGTGGCATTTGTAAGGGCGCTGGCTGGATTGAAATGGGTGGAGCCGGTATTATTCATCCCAATGTTTTAAAAATGGCTGGAATCGACCCTAAAATTTGGCACGGTTTTGCTTTTGGTTTAGGACTCGATCGTTGGGTCATGGCCAAATACAATATTAAAGATATCCGAACTTTACTTGGTGGCAACCTTGCTTACAAACCTAACGAATTATGAAAATAATTTATTCCGAAATTAAAAAATGGCTGCCAGATTTAACTGATAATGCTAAATCTCTCCGCGACAATTTAACTCAGATTGGCCATTTTGTTTCCGGTTTCGAAGAAATCGATAATGAAACAGTTCTAGATTTAGAAGTTCGTCAAAACCGAGCTGATTGTTTAGGTTACTACGGCGTAGCTCGTGATTTAGCCACTTTTTACAAAATTAATCTTAAAATTCCGGAAATTAAAGATTTAAAATTTTCTAATTCCCAAATTCCCATCACTATTAATTCCCCCGATGTTTATCGAATCCAAGCCACAAAAGTTTCTAGTCTTAAAAATTCTCTATCTCCAGATTGGTTAGTAAAATTTTTAAAACTTCATGACATTAATTCTATAAACACTCTTGTCGACCTGACCAATTACGTCATGTTGCAGTGGGGGATTCCTTGCCATGCTTTTGATTTTAAAAAAGCCTCTCAATTAATTTGGGAAAATAATCAAAATTATTCTGAATTTATCTCTCTTGATAACACTAAAATTAAATTAGCTCCCAACAATCTGTTAATTACCAATTCAAAAGAAGTTTTATCCCTTTCTTTTATTGGAGGTCAAAATTCTGGTATTGAAATTGATACCACTGATTCTATTTTAGAAATGGCTATCTATAATCGCTCTAGGGTCAGAACCGACTCTCGTTCTCTAAAAACTATTACCGAAGCCTCAATTCGTTTAGATAAAGAACTTGATACTGAAACTATCCCCTTGGCTTTTTCTCATCTTTTATCCCTTTTAGTTACTCATTGCCAAGCCGTAATCAGTGGTCAACTTCTTGATATTTATCCTAAAGTACCAAAAATTATAAATATTGAATTTGATTCTTCATCGCCATCACTTTATGCTGGCATAAATATCTCATCTGATTTAGCTATTGATATTTTAAAACGTCTCGGCTGTTCTGTTACCAAAAATCAAGAATCTAATTTCTTAATTTCCCCTCCTTCAATTCGTAAAGATCTCAATATTTCTGAAGATCTGATCGAAGAGGTAATTCGTTTTAATGGTTATTATCAAATTCCCACTGATACACCCATTAGTTCTGTGTCACTTCCAGATATTACTCCACCAATACTTTATTTAATTGAAAAATTAAAAGATCAATTAATAAAACTAGGTTATGATGAAATTCGCTCTTGGCCTCTGGTTAAAACGCCCTTAAATGAGGAAGCCGTTTATACTCAAAATTCTATTAACTCTGATTTTCCAGTTTTACGTCAAAGTATTATTCAATCATTAGAATCCCAGCTTGATCAATATCAACGTTTCAAATTACCCTCTCCTCAATTTTTCGAAATTGGCAAAATTTTCTCTCAAAAAAACGGCCAATATATCGAAAAAACTGCTTTAGGAATTTACAACTACAACGCCGATCAACTTAGTAGAGACGCGCGATCGTGCGTCTCTACCAACAACAGTCACATTGACGGTAATTTCGTCGAAATAATCTTAGACAACCTGCCAAAACCAAACAAATATATTCCAGTAATTTCTTCTTCCCAAGCCATCGAGTTAACTTCTCAAATCATAACTCTGGACGCCAATTTAACCCTCGAAACCAAAGAAGACCCCTTATCTTTAATCAAAAAATATTCTGATTTGATTGACCCAAATATTCTCTGGTCTATGCAAATTACTGATGTTTACCACGACCAAAATTTAAATAAATATCGTTACACTTTCCAAGTTTCCTACTACAACTGTGATGACAAGACCGCCAAAAAAATCCACCTCTCCACTTTTAATTTAGACACACCTGTTACGTATTAGCACTCAGCACCATCGACTGCTAATATCTATATCAAATTAGATAAATCCTATAGTTTGGGTATATTTGTATATACTAATATATCTTAGTGTGTCGGAACCGGAGTAATTACTGTTGGTATTATTGGAATTGTTGGAATTACTGTTGAAATTGGCGTTACTGTTGGTACTGGGGTCATGGTTGGTGTCGGGGAAGGGGACCAATCCCAATTTACATTCACCCCAATCTGAATTTGGTGTTCATCACTGGCCCATTTTCATCTGTGG
>JBAZWK010000090.1:0-3301 GCA_041660365.1 Candidatus Shapirobacteria bacterium
GTAATGCGAACCCGAACTGACGGTCGCGATCCTGGAGCCGGCGCTCATCGCGGGCAAAAGTTTCGTCGTGAGGAGGAAGGGAGCGAGGTGGTTGACAGCGAATTGCGTCTCCAGGCCTTCCGCCGTGAGCGTTCTCTTTGCGGTGTAGATTCCGGCGCAGTTCACGAGAGCGTCAATGGGCTTGCCGGAATCGGCGAGACGCGAGGCGAGATCGGCCACTTCGGCCATGAGGCTCAGATCAGCGAGCTCCTGTCGCGGGGGAAGCGCTCCCGCCTTCCCCGCCACGCTCTCAAAAGCCTTGGCTGCCGCGGCCGTCCGCTCCGGATCGCGCCCGACGAAGACCAGTTCGGCTCCCAGCCTCAGAAGCGCCTCGACCGTGGCATAGCCGATTCCCGATGTCGCCCCCGTGACGACGTAGCGCTTCCCCTTCAACGAACAGGCATTCATCCCGCACCTCCGCATGATGTCATAAAAAAATAGCAGAAAAGCAGGCTTGCGTCAAGTTGTGTTTAATACGTTAGTTTTAAACAATGTTTGACATTTTACCAAGGACGAGATATATTGAATCACACGTTTCAAACAGTTGTTTTAATATGGAGTAAAAGCTATGGAAAAAGCGGCTGAGTTCGCTGTCGTCACCGGCGCAAGCCAAGGCCTGGGGAAGGCCTTCGCCGAATCATTATCGACCAAAGGCTGGAATCTCATACTGGTCGCCCTTCCAGGAACAGGTCTGCCTGTCTTCGCGGAGGATCTGCGCCGTCTCCATGGCTCGATCGTCTTCGCTCTCGAGCTGGATCTCTCCACGGTGAGCGCCCAGAAAGAATTTCTCGCCTTCGCTCTCTCCGACGGGAGACCCGTCTCCCTCCTCGTCAACAACATGGGCATAGGCGACAACGGTCTTTTCGATCGCATCCCCATAGAATTCCAGCGGAGGGTCGTCGACGTAAACATTCAGGCTACCATGGCCATCACCTACGGCCTCGTCGAAAGACTCGCCGCGAGCGAAGGCAGAATCCTCACCGTCGCGAGCCTGGCGGCCTTCTACCCCATGCCGCTCTTCGCGGTCTACGCCGCGAGCAAATCCTTCCTTCTCCACTGGAGCATAGCCCTCAGGCACGAACTCTCTCCGCTCGGCATCTCGGTCACCGCCCTCACGCCGGGAGGAATCTACACGAGCGAGGCGATCAGGGAGAAGACGAATTCACAAGGCTTTTTCGGCCGCCTCTCTTCGAAGGAACCTGCCCAAGTAGCGGAGACAGCTCTACAAGGAGCCTTAGCCGGCAAAGCCCTCGTCGTGCCGGGATTTTTCAATAAGACCCTGATGGTGCTGGGAAGCAGATCGCCCAAGAACATGACGGCCAAGGCAATATTCAAACGCTGGCGCGGCGCCTTGGGGAAGGTAAAGGAAAGCCATGACTGCGGCTGGTTCAATCGGCCCGCGCCGGCGCGCGGGCATGATTCCATCGAATGACGGTATACCGCATCCTCCGGTAGAGGATCAGCTGCGACCACCGAATATTGGACCAAGCCAGCCCAAGAAATACGCCGCGACCAGGGCGACGACCACGAGCAGAATGATATAGAGCGCCCAGGGCCGCTTTTTCTCAGCGAAAGGATCCTTGCTCACTTTGATCGTGCCCAAGGGAAGCGTCGCGAGATGACTCAATGTGGCGCCGAAAGGAACGTTGATCTTGAGTCTGCTGTTGACAGCCCAGCCCTCGGCGTTGAGCAAGGGACCGATATTCCTTTTACGCAGCTTCATATAGGCAAGGATCATCGAAGGACCGGAAATCAGAAGAAAGATCGCCGCTACGCCCACGGGCATCCAGACGCCCATTCCGAAAAATATGCCCAGAATGCCGGTGACCATGGCGCCGACAGAGCCCAAGGCGACTCCGATGGCGGCGACGGTGCCTACATCTATCTTCTTGGGCACAATCTGTTCAGGTTTGATGTCCGGCTTCGGACCATTGACCGTCGCCTGGGCGGCGCCTTTCATCTTGTCCATGCTGGCGGCTTCGGCCGCGGCCGCCCGTTTCATGGCGAGATCCTCCACTGTCCTTATGAGAAGCTTATAGGGGCTGAAGAAAGCTTCGCGGATACTGATAGGCTGGATGACTACCTTGGTGATCACGGCATCCCAATCGGCGCCGTCGGCACCGTAGTAGATGCCGTTCCGGCCGATGAAGATATTGTCGGCATCGCCGGCGGTGAGGGCGGCCACGATTGATTTCCTCGCGCCATCCTTCCGGGAGAGGTCGCAGTAAATGAGATAGATGGAGGAGAGACCCGCCATCGTCGTATGGGCGGGGGCATTCTTGACGTCGAGGCAGAGTTCCAGTTCCCTGCCGTCGAGAAAGAGCTTCCCTGACATGAACATGCCGTCCTTGCGGACGTAGAACTCGTCGAGATTGACGAAATTGCCGAGGATATGGAGGAAATCCCGCTTCAACACCAGAAGGTTCCTGAGCTTTTTGAGCGATTCGGCCTTCCCCGCCATGCCGAGATCCTGTTCGATCAGGGTTCTGACCTTGGACAATGCTTCGGGACCGAAGCTCTCCTCGAATACTTGAGCGCCGAGGGACGCGGCGCCCGTGAAAGGCTTGGCGTCCATCCAGGAAGCGTATGCGTCCATCGTCGAGACGATGCTTTCCCATTCGGCCTGCGTAACCGACGCCGCTTGGGCACGCTTCTTTCCCGCTATGGCGAAAAAGGCAGCAATCGACTTTCCGTGGCTGGGATGAAGGGCTCCATCGAGATGGAGGACACAGGCCGCGTCAGGCAGAGCCGCGGGAAGACGCTTCAGCTCTTCGGCGTCCTCGGGGAGATTCCTGGAAAGCACCGAGGCCATGAGAGCCTCGAGTTCACCCATGGCCGAGGAGGAACCGGCCATGGCGAGGATCCTGCAGCGCTTGAAATAATCATCGAGAGGGGAGCGGATAGCCTTGAAAAGTCCGACGGCGCTGCCGCCCTCCTCCTCCGACGCGAAAAGCCCGGAGAAGGCAGAAGCGCCATCCAGCCATGCTTTGTAGGCGCCGGCGTCGGTCATGAAGTTCTCCAGGGCAGCTCCATCCACTCCAATTTCGCCGCCTGAATCCTTCGCGGTGTAACCGGCTTTCGCGAGATCCACGATGAGGGCTTTGAGGGCTTCGTCCTGGGCCGTCAAAGGCACCACGACGCCGTCGCCGTTCAGAGGGAGGGCGGAGAAGGCGCCGATGGATTCATCGACGGTCGCGAGGTCGATGAATTTGTGCTTGCCCTGCATCTGGGCCACGGCATCCCTGAGCTCTGGATCGGCAAG
>JBAZWK010000091.1:0-3253 GCA_041660365.1 Candidatus Shapirobacteria bacterium
CGGTTGAGATTCCATGACAGAGATAAGCGGCGATTTTCATCCTCTTTGAGGCGTTGAAATTCTTTGATGAGGTAGAGCTTGAATTCTACCGATATCCATGAAGCGAATTCGAACGCGATGTCTTTATGCGCGTAAGTTCCACCGTAACGGCCAGGGGTTGAGATGATGCCTATTGCGTGTGTTTTTTCTATCCATTGCCGAGGTGTCAACGCAAAGCTATTCAATCCTGCTACTTTTTTAATCCCGTCGAATTCGACGGGATTAAAACTCGGATTGTGGAGTTGTTCCCATATTCCGAGGAATTCTATGGTATTGCGATTCCTGAGCCAGTTTCGTATCAGATCATCCAGGCGTTCAGAATCCTTGACTCTTCCAATATCCGTAAGGCTAATGTAATCCTCACTTTTTTGGGAGAGAATTCCGATTTTCCATCCATGTACTTCCATCGTCGTCTTCTTCTTCATACTTTCCTCCTACGCTACAAACGCGTTGAGAGGCACGTAATCCTTCACGTATTCGGGGACTAGAGCGCGATATTTGGCGGGTACCGCTTTAAAATCGGTGGATGAGAAGAGAGGATTGGTCGCCAACTCGGTGTAGTGTCTTGATTCGATGATGTCGCGGACGCCGCCGGAAGTTATGTAGGCCTTGAAATACGCCTTGATCGCGGGGATGGCGACCGCTTCCTCATCGTTCGGGTGGGCATTCGCGACGAATTTGGCGAATTCCTCCTCCAGAAGTTCGTCTTTGGACTTGAAGCGGGGAATGAGGCCGAAGACTTTCTCGAGGATCTCACGCAGGGAGAGGCGGCGGTCCACGGCGGCGGCCTTCCTGAGCTTGTCGAGGCTGTAATATTCCTCAGGCTTGTCGAAAACTTCCTTGTTGATGTAGTCGATAACCCTGTCCCACTGGCCGGTCGCCACGGTCGCGGCGATGAAATCGTTGGCCTTCACCACATCCTCGAAACGCTCGAAGAACATGCGGTCGATTTTCATGCCTTCGAAGCCGACTTTGCGCTCCTCGATCGTGGCGAGGATATCTTCACCCGAGTGAGTGTAGAGGCCGATGAGTTCAGAGGGCGGGGTTTCGTCGCCTTTATGTTTCTGTTTGGTTTTGAGCGCGGGCAGTTTCAAGACTTCGTCGTAATCGAATTTTTCCTCGAAATATTCGCAGTTGGCGAAGAAATCGAAGAGTTTGAAGGATCGCTTTTCTGGCTCGCGGACGGCTTCGGCCAGGGCTGGATCGAAGAGCTGTTCGAGGAAATTGTGTTTTCTCGTTCCTCGTCCCTTGATCTGGATGAAATCGGTGGGCGAGAAAATGGGGCGGAAAAGGCCGAGATTGAGGATATCCGTGCAGTCGTAGCCTGTCGTCATCATGCCTACCGTCACGCAGACGCGCGCCGTGCTGGTTTTATAGGAAGCGATAAAGTTGCTTGATCCAAGGAGGTTGTTGTTCTTGTCGGTGAAATTGATCGTGAACTGCTGGGCGTTGGCGATCTGCGAGGTCACCTGGACGGCGAAATCCGAATGATACTTGCCGGGATACATGCGGTCGGCCATCTGGTTCAGGATTTGGGCGAGCTTAGCCGCGTGGTTCTGGCTGACGGCGAAAACGATGGACTTCCCGACTTCGGCGCTCACCGGGTCGCGAAGGGCGTGCTCAAGGAAGGTTTTGCAGAAAAGTTGGTTCGTGGCGTCCGAAAAGAATTTCTTCTCGAATTCGCTTTGCTTATAAGCCTCTTCCTTGTCTTCCCCGTTTTCATCGGTAAAGGAAGCCACGAAACCTTGTTCCGAAAGAAGCTCCGTGGTTATCTCGGTTCGGGCGTCCACGACGGTCGGATTGATGAGGAAACCGTCCTTGACGCCGTCGAGCAGCGAATAGCGGAACGTTGGCTGGCCGCTCTCGCAGCCGAAGGTTTTGTAAGTGTCGAGAAGGAGGCGCCGCTCGGCTTCGCGGGGATCGCGCGAACTGGGGTTCGAGCCTTTGAAACATTTGAGGTAATCGCGCGGGGTGGCGGTGAGGCCGAGCTTATACCCGATGAAGTATTCGAAGACAGCCCGGGCATTGCCTCCGATGGACCGGTGCGCTTCGTCCGAGATGACGAGGTCGAAATCGGTGGGGGAAAAAAGACGCTGGTACTTGTTGTCGAAGAGGAGAGATTGGACCGTCGTGACGACTATCTCAGCTCTGCGCCAGTCGTCGCGATTTTCCTTGTAGATTACCGTGGTGAAGTCGTTTGAAAGATAATCGACAAAGTTCTTCCTCGCCTGGTCTTCCAGTTCCAGTCGGTCGACCAGGAAAAGGACGCGGCCGGCGTTGCCCGATTTCAGAAAGAGTTTGATGACAGCGGCCGCCGTGAGGGTCTTGCCTGTACCGGTGGCCATTTCGAAGAGAAATCGATCCGCGCCTTTTCCCACGCCACGCTGGAGGACGTGGATAGCCTCGAGCTGATAGGGTCTCAAAAAGCGCAGTTTCGCGGCTTTGATGTAGGCGGGCCGCTCCGCCTCGAGGCGCCAGCCCGCTTCGGCTTTGTAGCCCGGCCTCTGCGTCAACGCTATAAAGTCTGATTCAACCTTCGTTTCGACAAGTCTTTTGGGGTCGGGCTCGACTTTGTGATAGATGGCCGCCGATCGGGGCGTGGGAAAGGTCGTGATGAGGTAGGGGTTGCCGCGCTCCAAGTCCCAAAAGTAGTGCAGGTTGCCGTTGGAAAGGAGGATGAAACGGCAATTCAAGCTTCGCGCATAGGTGCGCGCCTGTTCCTTGCCGACAAGAGGGTTTTTGTCTTCGGATTTGGCTTCCAGTACAATGAGGGGGAAGCCTTTCTCGTCCAAGAGGAGAAAGTCGATAAAGCCTTTGCGGGTCTTCTCGAAATCTTCCCCGAAATCGTCGAGGTCACTTTTCCTTATCTTCACGCCCAATTCAAGACTGATATTGGCCGCTTTGCCGTTTTCAGGGAAGAATGTCCAGCCGGCCGATTCGAGGAGCTTGTTGATTTTAACCCGGGCGGTGGCTTCTTTTTGAATCATTTTGCCTCATTGTGGCGTGATGATAGTGAGCAGTATAACACTCGATCAGGGCAAGGGGTATAGCGAATTCCATTGGTTCCATAGCTACCTTGATCGACATGGCAATTTTTCGACGCTATGATGAAACCATTCCATGATATTCATATCGGGAGGTTCCCATGCTTCGTCAGAAAAAATATCTCATAATCATCGCGACGTTTTTATGCATAGCCACCGCTTTGTCGTTT
>JBAZWK010000092.1:0-3184 GCA_041660365.1 Candidatus Shapirobacteria bacterium
GTATCTGGCCAATAAAGAGGATAATCTGCTTTTTAGCCTGTTCTCGGATTACAGCGATGCGTCGACCGCCCATTGCGACACGGACGAGGGGCTATTGCGATACGCGATAGAAAGTATCCAAACGCTTAACAAGCGATATGGCGGCAAGCGCTTTCTCCTTTTGCACCGTGAGCGAAGGTGGAGCGATTGTGAGCAAAAATTCATTGGCTGGGAGCGCAAACGCGGGAAACTGGAAGAACTCAATAACCTTATCGTCGGCAATCGCCCTGGCGACGCGGAGCCTTTGGTGCGTCTGGGCGATCCGGCCGTTTTGGCCACCCTGCGATTTGTCATTACCTTGGACAGCGACACGCAACTGCCGACCAACGCCGCCCGGAGAATGATAGAAACCTTGGCGCATCCGCTTAACCGGGTCCGCTTCGATGAATCGGGTCGCATCCTGTCCGGGTATACCATAATTCATCCACGAGTCATTCCCTCGCTTCCGAGCACAAATGGCACTCCTTTCAGCCGGCTCTTTTCTGATCCGATCGGCATCGATCCTTATACCAACACGGTCTCCGATGTATATCAGGACCTGTCGGGCGAAGGTTCCTATCACGGGAAAGGCATCTATGATGTGCACGCCTTCAATAAAATAGTCTCCGGAAAATTTCCCGAGGCGTTGCTGCTCAGCCACGATCTGATCGAAGGAGCCCATGTCCGGGTGGGTTTCGCCTCCGACATCGAACTTTATGATGAGTTTCCGCAAGATTACCTGAGCTATGTAAAGCGACAGCATCGATGGATTCGCGGCGATTGGCAGATCGCCGATTGGATACTGTCCCGGGTTCCCCAGGCCGACGGCGGCAAGGGCCCCAATCCGCTCTCATGGCTCGATCGCTGGAAAATTTGCGACAATCTGCGCCGCAGCCTGCTTCCCGTGGCGAGCCTGGCGCTATTGATAAGCGCATGGCTTGTCTCTCCCCGGGCAGGCGTGGCCGCAAGCATGGTGGTCGCGGCACAGCTTTTCTTTCATTCCTTGGTACAGCCGTTCGCTTGGGCGGCCAGCGGCAGGGGATTCAAAGGGGTTTCAATTGAGAAAGCGGCGCATGATCTGCTCCGCGTGATAATTGAGGCGGCCTTATTGCCCTTCCAGGCCTGGCTCGCGCTGGATGCCATCGGAAAGGTTTGGTATCGTCGACGGATCTCGCATCGGGGATTGCTGGAATGGACTTCGGCCCAGGCGATGAACGCGAAGTCACAGGCGAAGGTGAGAAAATTCATTTTCTCCATGAGTCTTGCGAGCCTTTTCGGCCTGTCCGTGGGCTGGGCTGTCGGGCTTGCCCGGCCGGCCAATCTCGGGATTGCCTTCCCATGGTTGCTGTCCTGGATACTGTCGCCGCTACTTGGCTGGTTGCTCAATCGTCGGCCCCACACAATAGCGCCAAGGGAGGCGCTGCCCGAAGAAGATCAGCAATTCCTGAAAAACGTTGCGCGGCGCACCTGGCGTTATTTCGCGGACTTTGTGAATGAAGAGAGTTCCTGGCTGCCGCCCGATAATTTCCAGGTCTTCTACCAAAAAGGGCTGGCGTTTCGGACCAGCCCGACGAATATCGGCTTGTATCTGGTCAGTGCGCTGAGCGCCCATGATTTTGGCTATCTCTCCGTGGACGAAGTCGCCCAAAAACTGACGAAGACGATGGAGACTATACGAAAGCTTGAACGCCATGAAGGCCACCTTCTCAATTGGTACGATATCAAAACATTGGCTCCCCTCAATCCACGCTACATATCCATGGTGGATAGCGGGAATCTGCTTGGCTCTCTTTGGGCTTTGAGACGAGGGCTGGAGTCGCTGGCAAACGCGCCACTTTTGGATAAGAAAGCCCTTGCGGGTTTATATGACACCAATGAGGTGCTGCGGCAAGTCGGCCGGGAAGAGCAAATTTCCGGCGATGAAGCCCGTGTCTTGAATGAGCTGGAATTCTCGCTGGAATCTTCGTCGGCCTCGCTTATTGATATTCTGCGCATAGCGCGCGGGGTACAGAGCGATACCCCACCGCTTTCAGAAAAAGCGGAGACAGCGTATTGGAGCGCTCAGGTTCGGAGCCGCGCGGCGGCGTGGCTGGATATCGCGGATCGGTATCTCGTCTGGGCTGAAATTTTATCGGAAAAGACCGAAGAAGAGATAACCGTTCTGGATCCGGGTGCCATAGGGGCTTTTCGCGCGGCGCTCAATCAGGCGCCTTCTCTCAAGGAATTGGCGAGCGGGACTACCGGTTGCGTCGCATTCCTTGAGTCCATCCGGCTGAAAGTTTCCGCGGAGGACCCCGCCTTTCTGAATTGGATCGACCGCATCCGGCAAGCGTATGATCGGGCGAAATGGCTGGCCGGTGAGATGTTGGCGATGGTGGAAAGCCTTTCCCGCGCCTGCGGCGAACTATCGGAATCGATGAATATGCGCTTCCTTTTCAATACCGAGCGACGTCTGTTTTCCATCGGCTACAATGTTTCCGAAGGACGCCTTGACCACGCTTTTTACGATTTGCTGGCAAGCGAAGCGCGTTTGGGGAGCTTTGTGGCTATTGCCCGAGGCGATATCCCCGCGGAGCATTGGTTTGCCATGGGCCGTCCCTACGGCGCGATCGGCCGGCGCCGGGTTCTCCTCAGCTGGACGGGAACGATGTTCGAATACCTGATGCCGTTGCTTTTTCAGAGGACCTATAAAAATTCATTGCTCGATAAGACGGTCAAAGAAGCTGTCGAGATACAAATCGCCTTCGGGCTCAAGCATCAGGTACCGTGGGGAATATCGGAATGTGCCTTTGGGGATCTCGATATCCAAAAAGCGTATCAATACCAAGCATTTGGGGTACCGGAGCTCGGACTTAAACGAGGGCTGGCGGAGAAGATCGTCGTCGCTCCCTATGCGTCACTGCTGGCGGTGAGCATCGCGCCGCATGAGACGGTGCTGAACTTGAAGCGATTCGCCGAGTTGGGTTTGTTGAGCGATTACGGCTATTTCGAAGCTTTGGACTATAGTCGACAATCGATGTATCAAGCCGGGCATGGGGCGATCGTGCGCGCCTACATGGCGCATCATCAGGGCATGAGTTTCCTGGCGCTGACAAATTTTCTACAAAACGACTATCTGAAGCGGCAATTTCGCGCCGACCCGCGCATACGAATGGTCGAGCCTCTC
>JBAZWK010000093.1:0-3174 GCA_041660365.1 Candidatus Shapirobacteria bacterium
AGAATTGAAAGTGATTTAGAACTTAATTCGACAAAGCTAGCAATTGATTTGGCACCAGAACGGGTAATAACTTGTTCTCGATGAAGCATTTGTTCTATTAAGGAATTGACACTACCAGCACCAATAATAAAATAAACAAAACTGGAAAGAGCACAAAAGATAATAAAAAAAATTAAGGCGGTGAATTTAAATGGATATTTTTTGATCATTTTCAGAGATGCTTTCATAAGGCGTTTTATCGGGATGAGTGGGGATAAAGCCTTTAATTAAATAAATTAGAGCGGGAAGTAAAAGAGCAATTCCGGAATAGGCGAGAGAAAGGGTCCATTGAATAGTGACAGTGCGAGTGTTAGTGGCAATTTGCTGAATGGCAAAAAGATTGAAAATAATGGCCAGAAAAAAAGTGGCGGTGGCTTTGAGAAAAAACATTTTATTAATCAGGGACAAAATTAAAATAATACCAATAAAAATACCCAAACTTCTCGCCAAAATACCCACCGCAGTTAAAGGAAAACGGGCTATAAAAATTTGATTTAAAAACTGGTAAGGATTTTTGAGAGTAATAACAACAGGCCCGGAAATCGAGTCAATAACATAAGACAGAATTAGTAAAGAAACAACGAAGATAAATAAATATTCTTTTTTCATGATTCGGATTGAGGTAAAGTATTACCTAATATTTTAACATCGTGAATATTATAAGAAATAACATATTGTGATTTTTCATCAGGGAGAATATCCCAGGCTTGATCGATAGTAAGATTATTTTTAGTATTAGATTTAATCAGACGAACTTGACCTTCGCCGATTCCCCGGGAAATCCAGACATAAAAAGAAGTATAACTATTATTGACCCAATTTTTGGTGGTGTCCTCTAAATAAAATTCACCGCTATGAGTAACGACTCCTAAATCGTCTTGGGGGGGCATGGGAATATTGTCCAAAATTTTAGCTAATTCTTGATTTTTTTCTAAAAATTCCTTGATGGGGTACCACTCAAGATGTTCCCCTCGGTTTTTGTTTTTGGAAAGATATCTAACGGCGATAAAACCCGGCCATTTTGGATCAAGTTTGATGTCTTCACATTCACGTTCTTGGTCATTGATATCGATGATCAACATGGCCTAGTATAACAAGTTAAAAAATATCTTCGAAATCGTCATAAACAAAGGAACTGCGACTAGCCCAATTACTGGAAAAATTAGTGGCGCCTTTATAATATTGGAAGTTACCGACATTGACTCCACTGATAGTTTCCTGTTGGATATACCACTCGCCGCTTTGATTGACAAAACCATAGTAGGCATAAGTATTACTACTAGTGTCATCAATTTTACTGATTTTATAACCATCAGTAGCTTGTTTTTCGGCGGGATTTATTTTGGTGCCAGTGGCGTCTTTGAGAGAAACGGTGCCGGGACCGGGAACTGAGCCAAAAAAAGCGGCACCGGCTTGTTTAGGATTGAGTAAGGAAAGAAAAATTAAAGAAAGGCTGGTACCGCCAAGCATTTTTAAAAATTGACGGCGACGAGGGTCAATAGTGGCACTGTTAGTAGTAGAGGTCGAGACTGGGCTTGGAGTAAGTGGATGAGTAACTTTAAGTTTTTTAAACCAATGAGAAGTGGTCAGAAAAAAATAGATTGGGTAAGGAAAATATAAAAAAGCCACAATAATGCCAGGTAAAGTTTTAGAAAAAATAAGGGTAGAGAGAGAAAGAATAGTGGTGGCAAGAAAATTATAAATTAGTAAAAGGCTGACGAAAATCCAAAAAGATTGATTTTGAGGTGTTTTAACTTTTTTGGAATTGAAAATTAAATAACCCCAAAAATAGACAATTAAAGGAATAAAAATAATTAGTAAAAAGGGGGATTTAAAAATAACTTTGGTAATAAGACCGATTAACAACAGGATAAAGGTAAAAGCTAGGTTGTAATAAAATAAAATTGATTTTAATTTAGACATTTATGGAAATTCCTTTAAAAATTGAGATTGGACCCAACCTAATTGTCCCCCATCCAGGTCAAGCTGGTACCAATCATTTTGTTTTTGACGATAAAAATAAATGGTGTCATAAACAAGACTGTTGATTATTTTACTCGAAGTGAGTGGTTTTTCATAAACATCAAGTCGTTTCCACTCGGGTGAAGAAATTTTAACCATGCCACCCAAAAGAGAAGTAGTTAGAGTCGGAGCAGGAGAACTGCTGTCAGTGGCAACTTTATTTGATTGACTGTTAACTGAAGCAATATCTTTTCTAATATTAATTAGTTCTTGAAGAATGATTTCAGTTTGAGTGTTGGTGGCTGAAGGGGTAGAAATAAGAGATTGAACTTGAGAAATGATGGGGGTGGGACTGGAAATTGGAATTGAGGTGGCGATGGGATAATTATGATTGATCAAAAATTTATCGGTAAAAATAGTAGTAAGAACGCAAAGGGCAATAATCTGGAGTTTAGAGAGTTCCATGATTAAATTTTGACGTTTTTTAGAGAAAAAGTCAAAAACATAGTTAAAAAAATTATTCGGTGATAGTGATACCGGTCATTCTGTCGACCAGGTGCCAAACACCACTAAGATCTTTTATATAAGCGTCAACACGATAAGTACCGGGACCAAAAAGATAAGAACCACCATGAAGAAAATTGACACTGGCAACAGTATTGTCGCCAGCGGCAGACTGGCCGCGATTTTTAGTGACATAGTTAAAACTGCCCATATTATCCTGATTACAAAGTTCCATAGTGGAGTCATAACCGGTAATAAAACTATAATCAACTTTTTCAAAACGAGTGTGAAGAGAATTGGGCTCAGTTTTATTTTTGATGCCAGAGTAGGAAAAAGTTCTAATATTATTAGCATTAGCAACCTCATTGGAACCAGTGGTTAAAAGGGGGGCAGAATATATGGTCACTTTCCAAGCATCAAGCATTTTGGGGGTATCGGCGAGAGTGCTGGTACAGGGAGCCAGTTTGATAACGGAAGCCCCCTGTTGAGGAATCTTGAGGGCGGGGATAATATTTTTAGAAATAACCAGAGTCATTAAAATTAAAAGCAAAAATCGGCCCAGAAAACTGCGGAAAGTTTTATAAAGTGGGGTAAATAAATAGAGAAGGAAAAAGGCGGCCCAAAAACCGACAATCAGCCAGAACCAAAAGATGAGACCGAGACGGATAA
>JBAZWK010000094.1:0-3138 GCA_041660365.1 Candidatus Shapirobacteria bacterium
AGCGGCTCATGGACATCGGCTGCTACCGCGGCCTCAGGCACCGCAGGGGCCTCCCCGTCCGCGGCCAGCGCACCAAGACGAACGCACGCACCCGCAAGGGCAAGCGCAAGACCGTCGCGAACAAGAAAAAGGCCTAAGGGCGGGGGCGAGAAGTGGCAACGGCCAAGAAGAAGAAAGAGAAGAAGTCGGTTTACGAGGGCAACGTCTACATCCAGGCGACCTTCAACAACACGATCGTCACGATTACCGACCTGAACGGGAACGCCATCTCCTGGGCCAGCTCCGGCGGCCTCGGATTCCGCGGGGCGAAGAAGTCCACCCCCTTCGCCGCCCAGACAATCGCGGAAACGGCGATCCAGAAGGCGCTCAATGTCGGTCTTCGCGAGGTCAACGTGTTCGTGAAGGGACCCGGCGTGGGTCGCGAGTCGGCCATTCGCCAGCTCGGCGCCTCGGGGCTCAAGGTCCGCACGATCAGCGACGTGACCCCGATACCGCACAACGGCTGCCGGCCCCGCAAGGCCCGACGCATCTGACAAGGAAGGGGTGACATAGTATGGCCAGATATATCGGTCCCGTCTGCAGGCTCTGCCGCACCGAGCAGCGCAAGCTCTTTCTCAAGGGCAACCGCTGCAAGAGCGACAAATGCCCGATCAATCGCAAGGCCCTTCCCCCGGGGAAGGCGCCGAAGTCCCGTCAGGGCAAGCAATCCGAATACGCGGTCCAGCTCCGCGAGAAGCAGCGTCTCAAGAGGTCCTACGGCCTCATGGAGACCCAGTTCAGGAACACCTTCGAAAAGGCGCTCCGCATGCCCGGAAAGACCGGCGAAAACCTCTTCGCCCTCCTCGAGCGCAGGCTCGACAACGTGGTCTACCGTCTGCGTTTCGCGACCTCCAGGGCGCAGGCGCGTCAGCTCGTCCTCCACGGCCATGTCGCCGTGAACGGCAAGCGCGTCAACGTGCCCTCCTACACCGTGCGCGAAGGTGACAAGATCGAGATCCTCGCCTCCGGCAAGAAGATGACCCTCGTCAAGGACGCTCTCCAGGAAGTGGGACGCTCAGGCGTCATGCCCTGGCTCGAGGTCGATCCGGACAAGATGAGTGGCCGCTTCGCGTCCATCCCCCACCGCCAGGACATCACGGACATGGCGGACATCCGGGAGCAGCTCGTCGTCGAGTTCTACTCCAAGTAAGGAGACGAAATGGCGCGGAAGAACCTCCTCAAAGGCTTCAAGAGGCCGAAGGGGATCACCTACGAACAGAGCGAGTCCGGCGCGGACTACGGCAAGTTCCTGGCGTACCCCTTCGAGCCCGGCTACGGCACTACCGTCGGCAACTCGCTGCGCCGCATCCTCCTCTCTTCGATCCAGGGTTACGCCGTCACCGCGGTGCGGATCGTCCGCTACGACGCGGATGGCGCCCAGCACATCGTCTCGAGCGAATTCGAGACGATTCCCGGCCTCGTCGAGGACACGATCGAGATGCTCAACAACCTCAAGCAGGTTCGCATCCGTCTGCCCAACGACGAGGAACAGGCGACCTTCCTCTACGAGTTCGCCGGACCGATGGAGATCACGGGAGCGTCCCTCGCCGAGGGCAAGTCCCTCGAGGTGCTCACTCCCGGGGTCAAGATCGGCAATCTCAGTGCGGGCGCCCGCATCGACGTCGAGGTGCAGATCGATCTCGGAAGGGGCTACGTCCCCTCCGAGGTCAACGAGAAGTACGTCGAAGTCGTGGGAACCATCCCGATGGACGCGATCTTCTCGCCCATCCGAAAAGTGAAGTATGCGGTCGAACCGACCCGCGTCGGCCAGCGCTCTGACTACGACAAGCTCGTGCTCGAGATCTGGACGGACGGGACGGTGAAACCCGAGGATGCGCTCGCCGAGGCCGCCAAGATCGCCAAGGATCACTTCGCGATCTTCGTCAACTTCGACGAGGGCGAGATCGGTGATGACGGCGAGAGCGACGAGATCGAGGAGAGGGTCCGCCAGATCCTCAACACCCCGGTCGAGGAACTCGAGCTCTCGGTGCGCTCCTCCAACTGCCTCAAGAACGCCAGCATCAAGACCATCGGCGATCTCACGAGGAAGACCGAGGATGACATCGCGAAGACCAGGAATTTCGGCAAGAAGTCCCTCCAGGAGATCAAGGACAAGCTCAAGGAGTGGAATCTCGGTCTCGGCATGACGGACTATTCCGCCCTGCGGAACCACCTAAGGCTGTCCATGAAGAAGGAAGAGACCGATGAAGCATAAGATCGGATTCAACAAGCTCAACCGGGTGCCGGCCCATCGCAAGGCCCTCATCCGCAACATGATGACGGTGCTTTTCAAGCACGAGCGCATCGTCACGACCCGGGCCAAGGCCAAGGAAGTCCAGCGCTTTTCCGAGAAGGAAATCACCCGCGCGAAGGTGGACTCGGTCCACAATCGACGGATGGTCGCCCGCAAGCTCTGGGACGAGGCCATTATCGCCAAGCTCTTCACCGACATCGGTCCCCGCTTCAAGGAGCGGAACGGCGGCTATACCCGCATCCTCAGGCTGGGCGAGCGAGCCCAGGACGCGGCCGACATGGTCGTCCTCGAGCTCGTCGACCGCAAGACGGACGACAAGAAGGCGGAGCGCGAGCAGCGCAAGGCCGAAAAGCAGGCCAAGGCCGACAAGGCCGAGAAGGCCGACGCCGCCAAGGCCCAGTAAGCCGGGACCGGAGGAGATACTATGTCGAAGGCACACCGCGGCAAGGGTCTGAAAGATACCGCCGCTCACGGCCGGGGAATCTGCCCCGTCTGCAAGCGCGAAGGCGTCAAGACCGTCTACGAGCAGGAAGTCGAAGGCCAGAAGGTCAAGATCTGCAAGACCTGTAAAGCGACGATCGCCAACAAGAAATAATCGCAGCGCATGCGATCAAAGCCACCTGGAAACGGGTGGCTTTTTTTACGCTTTACCGGCTTTCTCGGGGCGAAGGGGTTCCCTCTCGCTCATTGACTCTTGAATAATGATGGTATAGTATTATGGTATGCCGATGACGCACCGCACTACCTTCGCCCTTGATGCGGCGACGATCACCCGCCTCAGGCACCTCGCCCAGGTCTGGGAAGTTTCCTTGGCCGAGGTTGTACGGCGCTCGGTGGAAATGGCG
>JBAZWK010000095.1:0-3100 GCA_041660365.1 Candidatus Shapirobacteria bacterium
CCATCGATCAGGGCGAGACTTCTGTCCCTGGGCTGAGTGCCGAGATAGCTCTCAAGTCCCCTCTGGCCAATATAGCTGATCCTCCCCTCCCTGACGACGACAAGCCCCCCTTCGATGAGCTTGTCGGCCAAGATGATCGTGGCACCCGCGATGATGTAATTGTCAGCCATAATCTGTGCATTGTCCTACAGCTCGGCCTTCAATGTAAAGGCAAGAGTTCGCGATTCCGCCTCACTCTGGCCTTCGTCGCCCAGCTCCCCATCGCCCACTGCCCCATCGCGTACATGACAAGTTTTCAGCTTTCCGCTATCATAGGACATCGATACAACCCAAGGGAATCCGATGAAAAACGAGAACTACAAATACATAGCCCTCGATATGGACGGCACTATCCTCGATAGGAATTTCGTCCTCTCCCCCCTCGTCCGCGACACGCTCTCGGCCTGCAGGAAGCTGGGGAAGAAAGTGATCATATCGACGGGACGGGTCTACGCGTCCACTAAAAGACACATCGCCTCCCTGGACGGCGTCGACGGCTTCGTCTGCTCGAACGGGGCCGATATCTACGACGGATCGGGCTCGGTTCTCGCGCAGACGCACATGGACGATGAACTCTCGCGACGCCTTGTCGCCATCTCCCGCGCTTTCGATTCCCATTTCCATGCCTTCATCGGCGATACCTGGTATTATGAACGCGAGAAGGCTTATACGCCCCTCTACATAAAGCGCTCGGGCTTCGAAGGCGAGAAGGTGAATTTCGACAATTTCGGCAGACTCGCCTTCACGAAATGCATGTTCATAGACGATCACGAGAAGCTGGAGGCCATAAAGACGCAGCTCGACAAGGAATTAGGTGAGCGAGCCCAGATCATGTACTCGGCTCCCTTCATGCTCGAAATCGTCGTCAACGGAGTGAACAAATCTTCCGGTCTGCGCGCCTGTGTGGGACATTGGGGCGGCGGCCTCGACGAAGTGATCGCCTTCGGCGATGCCGAAAACGATGAAGACATGCTGCTCGCGGTTGGCCACGGCGTCGCCATGGGCAATGCCCACGACGATCTGAAAACCAAGGTCGACGCCGTGGCTCTCTCGGTGGATGAGGATGGCGTGGCTGTCTATCTGAGGGATTTTTTCGGTCTCGCTTGACCAGCCCAACGCCGCGCGGCTACTATTGTTTTGCTTTTCCGCCGGGGTGGTGGAATTGGTAGACACCAGGGACTTAAAATCCCTTGCTGCGCAAGCGGCGTGCGGGTTCGACGCCCGTCCCCGGCATTCCATCAATCGATACAAGGCTGACAAAACGCATTTACGGTGACGCTTAAATGGGCAATGTTTTCCCTCTGTCAGAAATAATTGCCCATTTCACAACACGTTGGAACCCTTATCCGCATTCTCGCCGCTCAAAAACGGGCTATTTCCGGCCATTTATTGCGTATGCCCCATATTTCAAGTTTGGCACGGTTCTTGCAGTATATTATATAAAGCAGGAGGCTTTTATGTATCACAATTGGAATAACAATGGCTGGATCCCTGGCGGATTCCAGAGCGGATATGCCGGGGCTTTCCCGTGGGGAGGTATCTTTATGGGAATTTTCATGGTGGCGCTCATCGCGCTATTGATTGTACTGCTCATACGGCTAGGAAAAAACCGAAAACCGGACCTTATCAGCCAGAAAGAACAGGGAATCGACATTCTTATCGAGCGATACGCTCGAGGAGAAATCGACGCCGAGACTTTCCGTGCCATGAAGACGGAAATCGACGCGAAGCTTTAGCTTTTAAAAAGCGATAGCAGCGACAGGAATTTTAAAAAGAAGGCTATCCTCACGCGGATAGCCTTCTTTTACAGTCGGATTTGGTCTGGTCGCAGACCGAGCCATGTTCAGCCCAAATGCTTATTTTTTGCCGGAGGCGCTCTGCTGCCCAGTGAGCTTTTTAGCCTGTCCTGGCGGCAGGATCTTTCTTGTAAGCGTGCAGGAAGCGATCGACATGGCGAAAAAACCAATAGCCAGGGCCGCAAAAAGCTTGCGCTTGTTGTTCATTAAAAACTCCTAATATTTAATTATTCAAATAAAATATACAACCACCCAGAGCCACAGTCCAGTATTGTGTCATTCCAATCACCTGCAGGCCAGCTCGTCCATCCTGCGCAGACGCCGCGACAGGTCTCGGGCGAGGTTCATCACCATCAGGGAGAAGGCCTTGATATCGACTTTCGATATCTCGTAGAGGGCACGATTGGAGATGGTGACGACTTCAAGAGGCTCAAGCGCCGTGATTGTGGCAATGCTGGGCATCACATCGATCAGTTCCATCTCACCGAAAGTCTCCCCCTCGCCCAGTTCGGCTATGACGATACCCTGCTTGGAAACGCTGATCCGGCCGCCGATGATGAAATATATCTTGTCATTGGGATCGCCCTCGCGCATGGGAGTCTCATCCGCGTCGTAGCGGGCATAGCCGAAGAGCGGTTTTATCCGCTCTATCTGGTCAGGCAAAACGCCGCCAAAGAGGGAATATTTCTGAAGTGCGTTCGTGTCTATCATGGCGCCCTCGCTCTATTTTTTATGGACAGCCGAGCTCGGTCAGCTCAAATTCCATTATAGCGCAATTATCCGGTTTCTGCCCTCTTCTTTTGCTTTATAAAGCGATTCGTCAGAGCGGCGCACGAGGGCATCGGCCGAAGAGGCGTCGAAATCCGGCCAGGCGGCCGCCCCGCCCGAGATTGTCAGCGCTATGGTATTCGATCCATGCTGGAACACTGTCTCGACCACGAGCCGCCGGACGTGTTCAGCGATCTGGAAGGAATCGGTTATCGATGCGCCCGGCATAACGATCATGAATTCCTCGCCGCCGTATCGCATCGCTACATCGCCTTCCCTGAGGGCTCCCCTGATGAGCTTGGAAACATGGACGAGAACTTTGTCGCCCATAGGATGCCCATAGGTGTCGTTCACTTTCTTAAAATGATCCAGGTCGAAGATGCAGACACCCAGCGGGGAACCTGAACGTATAGCGCGGCCATATTCCTCCTGAAGGCGCGCCATGCCAAAGCGGCGGTTGAACATGCCTGTAAGGGAGTCATTCGCCGCAAGCTGCT
>JBAZWK010000096.1:0-1144 GCA_041660365.1 Candidatus Shapirobacteria bacterium
CGTGTGCTCTTCCGATCTTATATCAAATCATACTCTAAACGCTTTTTTCGTTTCCTTTCCTGAATCTTTTGTTTATACTGATAGTAGTATGCCCTCAGTAAAAAAGGAAATTTCTTTATTACCTAATGATGAAAACAATAACACTCTAATTGCTCGGATTTTAAAGTGGTTAACCACTGTCGGCCGGATCGTTATTATTTTTACGGAATTAATTGTTATCTCTGCTTTTCTTTCTCGTTTTTGGCTTGATCGAAAAAACTCTGATCTTTCTGAAGTTATTCGTCAACAAACTGCCATTCTGGCCAGCACCCAAGACTTTGAAACTGATTATCGTTCACTGCAGGAACGTCTTAAATACATTAGTTCTTTTTATCAATCCGAGCCTAAATATGTTGATAATCTAAATTCTCTAATTCAAAGTTTACCTGATGGCATCTACTTCCAAAGTCTTAACCTTAGTTCCGATCCCAAGACTTCTCAAGTATTGGCCCAGGTGGAACTATACTCTTATCAAGAAGACCCTATTGTCAATTTCATTACTAATCTTAAATTAAATCCCGACATCAGTTCAGTTAATGTTCAAAAAATTGAAAAGAAAACTAAAGATAGTAAATATTATTTAAGCTTATCCCTTATCTTTCCTAAAAAATGATCTTCAACCTTAATAGTACAAAAATAACTTCTCGAGTTCAACCTCTTTTTGCCTACTTACAAAAACAAAGAGAAAATCAAAAGTTTATTCGCTCTTTAGAAATTGGGGCGACTTTTCTCTTGATTTCTTTTTTTGCTCTTTTTGCCATTAAACCCACTCTGATTACCATTTCGGCCTTGGTCGGGGAAGTTAAATCAAAAGAGCTCCTTCAAAAAGATCTTAAAGGTAAAATCAATGACGTTATTACGGCGCAGGATTTATTTTCTCAAGTTCAAGAAAAATATTCTTTAGTCGAGTCAAGCCTTCCTGGTAATCCCCGATTTTTTCAAGCTGCCACCCAAATTAATTTAAATGCTAATAATTATCAAATTTCCCTTAACAAACTCAATTTTATCGCGAACGACTCCAATTCTTTTTCTGTCAGTGTCGGTACCGTTGCTGCTTTTCCCACAATTCTATCCTTAATTTCTGACATCACTCAAAATCGTCGTC
>JBAZWK010000096.1:1154-3087 GCA_041660365.1 Candidatus Shapirobacteria bacterium
TTAGTTTATCTTTAGGTAAAAATACTCAAGTTCAAAAAGTTAACTTCTCTCTTCCTTTAAATGTTCATTACTGGCCAAGCTATGATCAAGAATAAACTTTCTCGATATTTTGTTGTCATCAGCATCCTCACTTTTTTGGCTATTTTTGTTCAAATTATGCAGCAAAGTTATAATAATCTCATTAAGGCTACTGCAGCAGTTCAACAAAATCCCATCATCCGCTCTGTTGACCCAAATTTAGACCTTAAAGTTTTAGACGAAATTGAAAAAAGACAGGAATTAAATCCATGAAAGACAAACATCTTCCCTCTATTATCGGTCTGATTTTTCTTTTACTCATTCTCTTTGTTGGTGTTTATCTGTCACTTCGTTCCACTTCATTATCTTCTAAAGCCAATTCCTCTTGTGAACCAGTCAATCCCCAGGTAACCAACCTAACTTATTTTTCTTTTGATTTTTCTTTTACTACGGCTACCTCCTGTTTAAGTACTCTATCGGTTAATGGTAAAACTTATGCTGATTCTTCCACGGTTTCCAATACTCACTATTTTAAAGTTTCAAACCTTTCCTCCCAAACTGCCTATTTTTTTGTTTTAACCTCTGGGGGCGGTACTTATGCTCCTCAAAGTTTTCAAGTTACTACTGCCTCCCAACCCCTTTCCCCAATTCCCTCATCAAATTTAGCTTGGGGTAAAATTATCGACGCCAATAAAAATCCTGTTTCCGGTGCTATCGTTTATCTAACCATTCCCGGAGCTCAGTCACTTTCGGCTTTTTCCAATCAAAATGGCAACTGGAATATTTCTTTTGCTACTTCTTTTAATCAAGATAAAAATAATTGGTTTAGTCTTCCCAGCAATCAGGACGAAGATGTCATTGTTTACTCTCCCGATGGCAAACTAACCCAAATTACTAATCAAACCAACAATAATGATCCTGTCCCAGATATTACCATTGGCCAAAATTATTTTTCTTCCTCTTCAACTTCTTCCCAATCTGCCGCGAACACTGCTTCACTTGGTACTGGTGCTGGTGCGGATACTAACTCTGTTAGTTTTACTATTACCAGTCCCGCCGAGTCAGAAACAATTTCTACCTTAAAACCGGATATCTTTGGCTCTGGTCCCGCCAATACTTCTTTTCAATTAAGTCTTGATGGTAACACTAATAGTTCTAATGTGGCTAATAATGGAATTTGGCATTGGTCTCCTTCACAAAATTTAGCCGTAGGTTCCCACAAATTAGTTTTAATTTATCAAACAAAATCTATTACCCGAAATTTTTCCGTTTCTCAAAATAGTAGTTTAGCTTTTACCGCTTCTTCATCAGCCTCAAAAATTACTCCCACATTAATTCCCACTTCTATTACTCCAACTTCAGTTCCTACTATTAAACCAACTAATCTTCCCACTGTCGTTAGAGCTGCTAAAATCTCCACTACCTCGGCTCTCTATAAAACTGGTGACACTTTCCCCACTTATCTTCTAGTAATCCTTGCTTCGTTTTTATTTAGTGTATCCTTATATTACTACCGTAAATGAAAAAATATGGAATTTTAAGTATTTTATTTCTATTCTTCTCCCTTTTAGGTGCCATTTTTTTAGTAAAAAATAATCAAGATAATCGCAATAAAGCCGTAATAGGTGATAAATGTAGTGAAGGTCAAAGCCTTTGCCAAAAAAATACTCAAGGTAAAAATACTGGTTTTTTATGTAAATGTTTAACAGAATTAGACCCCAACGATTGGCAGTGTACTACTCAAGATCTTTCAACTTGTCCTACCGAGTCAGGCAGTACTGACGCTACTTCCGGCACTTACAGTGGCTGTACCGTTAATGGAGTTGTTGTTGGCACCATCACTGGCCGCTGTATCACTGCTGTCTCAGGTCACACTTTACCTCAAATGTGGAAATATAATTGTCCCGGTCGTACT
>JBAZWK010000097.1:0-3058 GCA_041660365.1 Candidatus Shapirobacteria bacterium
GGACGAGCTTGCCGCTCGTGTCCTCTCCCGGCTCAAGTTCGGCGTACACCAGGGCAGGCCCCTGTGCCGTGTCCGCAACGAAGAATTCGCCGGCTTGTTTTTCGTACGTGCTGATTGCTCTTCCGGGGCAGGTGTCCATGCAGGCGCCACAGCGTTCGCAGAGTTCGGGAACTATAGCATAGGATTGATTATCGGCGGATTTTCGTATCGCGTCGAATCGACAAGCCGAGACGCAATGTCCGCAGGCATTGCAGACCTTGGCGTCGATAGAAAATCCTGATCCCGCAAAGTAGGGGGATCGTTCCTTTTCACTTGCATCGAGGGCGATCGCGCCGTTGGCGGCGTCCACGTCGCAGTCGGCAAAGACGCACTTTTCGCCCGGCACAGCCGCGATCGCCACAGCGAGCGCCGCCGCGATCGATGTCTTGCCGGCTCCGCCCTTTCCGCTCGCCACGCTCGCTATGGTCATGCCAATGCCCTCCGTGAAACTTCATCCAGTACTGTGGCGACGATCTTGTCCATCTCGTTCATGAAAGGGAGATCATTGTTCCAGAGCGCGGCCGACGCCCCCGACTCCGCGCGTGAACGCAGAAAGGCGATGCGCCCGATCACGGGAACGGCCTTTTCGGCGCAAAATCCCGCGATATCGGCGCTTCCGAAGCCATCCTTGTTTATGACGACGCCGGTTGGTATGCCTCGGCTTTTCGTCAGCTTTATCGCCGCGCCAAGATCATGGAGGGAGAATTCCGTGGGCTCCGCGACGAGAATCACGTAATCGGCGCCCTCGATTGAATGCGTAGCCGGACATGAAACTCCGGGAGGGCAATCCCGAATCTGGATCACTTCGTTGATAGAGGCGGCTCGACGTTTTGCCGCCTCTATGACGGCGGTGGATCGTATGTCGCCCACATCCATCCGCCCTTCGAGGATAGGAAGCACTCCCGCCAGAAAAGAGGAAGTGCGGCCGACGGTCATATTTATTTCATCCAGCGCCGACACGGGACAAACCGAGACGCAGCGTCCGCAGCCTTTGCACAGCTCCCTGCTTATTGAAACAACGCCGCCCAAGGCTACGATCGCCCCGAACCGACAGGACTTTGCGCAGAGGCCGCAACCCGTACAGCGATCCGGAAGAAGAGAGGGAATTCGGACGCTGACTGGCTCAGCCTCTTCCAGAAGCGTGGCTTTCTGGAAATAGCCGATGACGTCGGGCGCCTCGACATCGAGGTCGACGAGCAGCGTTTTGTGGGAGCGGGAGCACGCGAGGGCGAGATGGGCGGCGACCGTTGTCTTGCCGGTACCGCCCTTGCCGCTCGCGACGGCTATCACCGCAGCCGGCGGTTCGCTCACTTTTCCGCTTCTTTGTTTGCCTGAGCGGCTTCGCTCGCGGATTTGCCGCCGAGGAGGGCCTCGGTCCTGGCGAGTTCGGCCAGGAGAAAAGCCCTCTTCTGTTCAAGCGCATTGTTCAAGTCAGCGCCAACGGCGGCATCGTTGTATCCCACGGCAAACCAACCGGCCCCCCTGCCCAAACCCCGACCATAGCCAGCCCTAAAACCGCAGCCAGGGCCGTAGCCGCGACCCATGCCATTGCCTAAACCGCGTCCATAGCGCGGACCCATCACCGCGACGCCGCCACAGAGGCCGAGTCCTCTTCCCGTCATCGGTCCGGCCCCTTCGGGTCCTCTTCCATTGTAATTGGGCATATCAGCCTCCGTATTGAAAAATTTGAAAGCGCCAACGGCGCATGCTTGTCATAAATAGCAAATGCTAATTACCTTATGAGATTATAATAAGCATATGCTCATAATATGTCAAGCCTTTTTTACTTTTCTTGTGAGGCGGAAGATGCCTTATATCCTGGTGTGCGGAAAGAATGGATGAATCAATCGTATGCCACTCGAGTCCTTTCATCGGAAAGAGTGGGTGCGAGGCGCGATCTCCACTCCGGCGCCTTCCATGTGCCAAGCTGTTCGTGTATCGCAATATATTTGGCGGGAATCGGGTGAGTGCCGATGACGACCTTTACCTTGTAACGTTCTTCCATAAAATGTACAAAATAATCGATGCTGGGGCAGGGCGGGTAGCCTACGAGCAATCCCGTGGCGAGGTGAATAATTGTGATGCCGTTCTTCGCCATTTCCTCTCCGGCATATTCGATATTTCCGCCGGGGCAACCCCCGCAGCTTGTGTAGCCGGCGATTTCCACATTCATGTCCCTGTAGACCGAGAATGCGCCTTCCCTGTTCCTGAGCGCCCGGAAGCATTTTCCTCCCGCGCAGCTCTTGTATCGATCACATATTATGATGCCGATCCTCTGATTTGCTTCCATATTTTCCTCTGTGGGAAGAGTATTATTGAAAAAAGTAATTGTCAAATGCTAAATATTAGAACTTTGATTGACGCAGAAATTCTTGCTCACTATATTTTAAATAGTTGATATGAAATTCAATAAAAGGAGTAAATTGTGGAAAATAACACGGAAGTCAAATTCGAATTCATGCCCCGCATCGGCGAGAGGGCGCCTTCTTTCACCGCTGTCACTACCCAGGGCGAGATCAAGTTTCCCGAACAGTACGCGGGTAATTGGGTAATCCTTTTCAGCCACCCGGCCGACTTCACGCCTGTCTGCACCTCGGAATTCATGACCTTCGCGACACTCGAGCCCAAATTCGATGAACTTGGATGCAAGCTCGTCGGCCTCTCCGTTGACGGCCTCTATAGTCACATAGCTTGGCTGCGAACCATCAAGGACAAGATCGACTACAAGGGCATGAAGAACGTCGAGGTCAAGTTTCCCCTCATCGAGGACATCAGCATGGAAGTAGCGAAGAAATACGGCATGATCCAGCCGGGAGAAGCAACCACGAAGGCTGTCCGTGCCGTCTTCGTCATCGATCCAAAGGGAATCATCAGGACAATCATCTATTATCCCCTCTCTCTCGGGAGAAATTTCGACGAGCTCATCCGAGTCGTCCAGGCCTTGAAGACCGCCGATGCCTTCGGTGTGGCTACCCCAGCCGACTGGCGCCCAGGCGACGATGCCATCGTGCCGACAGCC
>JBAZWK010000098.1:0-2992 GCA_041660365.1 Candidatus Shapirobacteria bacterium
CGAGCCCTTGCTGCACCATGCGTTTGCATGTATCCATGGCATCGACGACGATGGAGTCCCGGGAGGGACGGGAAAATGTCGTCCTCCACCACTGTTCGATCAAGCCCTGCAGTGATGTATCCGTGCCATAGACGACCCGAGGCCGATCGGGGAGTTCAGTAATAGGAATAGTCTTCCGCGACACGAGACAAATAGGTTCCTCGCAAAGAAGCCGCTTGTTGTATTTCCATTCGTGCTCGCCGCGTACGATGGCGATCGACACTTCCGCGCGCTCAAGCAGCCGTACTACCTGGTTGCTACGCCCCGTCTGGAGAAAGATTTCCACCTCGGGGAAACGTTCCAGAAAGACCTTGAGCAAGTGCGGCAACTCGTAATAGGCGAAGATGGCCGAACTCCCGATGCGCAAGGGACCTTTCACCTTATCATTGAAACTGGTCATGCGCTCCTTGGTGCGGTCGAAGCGGAGAATCATCTCATTGGCGTAGTCCACAAGGAACTCGCCCTGCGGGGTGAGGATGACGCCGTTGGGCGTTCTGATCAGGAGTTTTTCCCCAAACTCGGCTTCAAGTTGCCGTATCCTGTAGGTGAGGGCTGGCTGCGAAAGGTAGAGACGTTCCGAGGCTCGCGTGATGTTGCGTTCCTTGGCGATCATCTTTAAAAGGACCCAATCCTGGTTGTTCATGCAGCCTCCCCGGAACCATCATAAAATATTTTTATCATAAAATATAGAAATAAAATATTATACTTATCGGAAAAGCAATGCTAGTCTGCCTTCATACTGGAAACTAAGAATGGGAGAGAGCTGGGCAATGGGCAAGAATCTTTTGGAAAAGCTCGTCGAACCGCACCTGGTATCGGGAATATTGGTTCCTGGAGAAGAGATCGGCATAAGAATAGATCAGACCTTGACTCAGGATGCCCTGGGCACGATGGCGTATCTCCAGTTCGAGGCGATGGGCGTCGATCGTGTAAAAACCGACTCGATCTCATATGTCGATCACAACACGCTCCAGGATGGTTTCGAGAATGCCGACGACCATAGGTATCTCAGGACCGTAGCCGACCGCTACGGGATAAAATACTCCAAACCGGGAAACGGAATCTGTCATCAAGTTCACCTGGAACGTTATTCGAAACCGGGCCTGACGCTCATCGGCTCGGACAGTCACACGCCTACTTGCGGCGGTGTCGGCATGCTGGCCATGGGCGTCGGAGGCCTTGATGTGGCGACGGCCATGGCCGGCGGTCCCTATTTCTTCAGGTATCCCAAGCTTGTCCGCGTCGAATTGAAAGGCCGCCTGCCTGCCTGGAGTTCCGCGAAGGATGTGATACTCTCCCTGCTCCGCATGCTGACCACGAAGGGCAACGTCGGCGTTGCCCTCGAGTATGGCGGTCCAGGGGTGACGACGCTGAGCGTCCATGAAAGGGCGACTATCGCCAACATGGGCACCGAACTTGGCCTCACCACCTCGATCTTTCCCAGCGACGAAACGACGCGCGAATTTTTCGGCGCGCAGGGGAGGGCAGCCGATTGGATCCCCCTTCTGCCTGATGCCGAGGCTCGGTACGATCGCGTCATAGAAATCGACCTCTCCTCTATAGTTCCCATGGCCGCCTGTCCCCATTCGCCGGACAATGTTAGGCCTGTGCGCGAATTGGATGGAATCAGGGTAGACCAGGTGATAATAGGCAGTTGCACGAATTCCTCCTACAGGGACCTTGCTGTCGTCGCGGGCATTCTCAAGGGAAAGAAAATCCACCCGGACATCAGCCTCGGCATCGCGCCGGGGTCGCGGCAAGTTCTCGCCATGGTTACGCGCGACGGCATCCTCGGCGATCTCATAGCTTCGGGGGCCCGGATACTCGAGACTGCCTGCGGCTTCTGCGTCGGCTGCGGCCAGGCCCCGCGCACGGGATCCGTTTCGGTCAGGACGAGCAACCGCAATTTCGAGGGGCGGAGCGGCACCAAGGACGCGTTCGTCTACCTTGCGAGCCCCGAGACCGCGGCGGCGGCGGCTCTGACAGGAAAGCTTGTCGATCCTCGAACCCTGGGCATTCCGTTCCCCGCTTTCAAAGCGCCGGGGAACTACCCGATAGACGATGGGATGGTACTTCTTCCCAGCTGCTCTCCTGACGTAGAGATATTCCGCGGCCCCAACATTGGGCCACCTCCCTCCAACACCGTGATGCCCGATATCCTCCGCTGCAAGGTAGCCGTGAAGGTTGGCGACAAGATCACGACGGACCATATAATGCCCGCCGGATCCCTTCTCAAGTACCGCTCGAACGTGCCGAAGTACGCTCAGTTTGTCTTCAGGGACCTTGAACCGAAATTCGCGGCGCTGTGCAAGGCCAATACTGACGCGGGCTTTGCCTCGGCCATCGTCGCTGGATTGAGCTACGGACAAGGCTCCTCACGGGAACACGCCGCCCTTTGCCCGATGTCTCTCGGCGTCAGGCTTCTTCTGGCGAAGAGCGTCGAGCGCATACATGCCGCCAACCTCGTCAACTTCGGCATCCTGATGCTCACCTTCGAGAATCCCGAGGACTGGGAAGGCATCGAGGCCGGCGATGAACTGCGGATTGACGAGGTGCGCCGCGCGATTAAAGAAAAATCGATCAAAATCATACATGAGCGAACTGGCAAGATACTACGCGCGGAATGCAGCCTGACGACTAGACAGAAGGAAATTGTCCTGGCGGGAGGGGCGCTCAACCGCGCTGTCCCCTCCAGAGCGGGCACCAGGGAGGAATTATGTTGAAATCAGTGCCATGTACTATTTTTCGGGGAGGGACGAGCAAGGGAGTCTTCCTTCGCGAGGAAGACATCCCCCCCGCGGGAGCGGGGAGGGATGCCTTCCTCCTCAGGATCATGGGGAGCCCCGACCTGAGACAGATCGACGGTCTCGGCGGGGCCGTATCAACCACGAGCAAGGTGGCGATAATATCCAAAGCTGACGGCCTTAATTCTGATGTCAATTACACTTTTTCC
>JBAZWK010000099.1:0-2989 GCA_041660365.1 Candidatus Shapirobacteria bacterium
CGGCCTCCTCCTGGCCCGGGTCGATCTTGGCGAAACCGGCCTCGATGGGTTTAAGGACGATGGGCAGGCGCCGTATCGCTATGGCGGCGACGAGAAGCACAACGGAGCCCGAAAGGGAAATTCCCAGAATCTTGAGCGTGGAGAAGCTCTGGATGAGGCTGACGCCGATCACTACGCCCGGGAGAATGAAAGGGAGAAGAGTGATGTAGCTGAGCCATCGGAGACGTGGTCTCGTCTTGTACATCTCGCCGAAGATGATGCCGAGGAGCACGGTGATCGGCGTAACGACGCCCAGGAGTATGAGGGTTTTCAGGATGGTTCCCCCTTCCCTGATGACCTTGGTATAGAAATCGGTCGTGAAGGCCGCCGGAAGCCAGGTGTTGTTCCAGCGCACGGCAAAAGACTGGATGAGTATGGCCAGATAGGGAAGAAGGAGTATGAAAGCGGTGAGGGCTATAGCTATCGTGCCGCCTGTCCGGGCGCCCTTGATGTCGTATTCCATGATGCCGACCTTGAACTTGTGCCGGACATTCGTGAGTTTCATAAGTCTGTTCACGCCTACCATGAGGAAACAGGAAAGGAAGATAAGCCAGGCGCTGAAGATAAGGGGAATTCTCTCGTCGCCAAGATAGGAAATGAAGTTGGAGTAAATCTCCATGGAGATTACTTTATAGCTCCCTCCTATTATGAGAGGACCTCCGATATCGCCTATTGAAGTGAGAAAAACCATGATCGAAGCCATGAGGATATGGGGCATGATGTAGGGTATGACGATGCGCGTCTGTGTTGTGAGTACCCCGGTGCCCATGGACTGGGCTGCTTCCTCTATATGCCGGGGAACCGTCTTGAGTCCGGCGACGATGACGAGGAGAGAATAGGGAATCGTGTGAAGGGTCTGGGTTATCACCAGACCGAGAAGTCCATAGATCTGCGGGAACGGGATCCCGATGAGTTTGAGGGCCCGGGTTATGATTCCCGTGCGCCCGAGAAGGATGATCACCGAAAAGCTGGAGATGAATGCCGGCGTTATGAGGGGTATGGTGAGAAGGCCCAGCCATATTCCAGGAGCCCTTACCTTGAATTTGACGATGAGGGTGGCCAGAGGAAGGGATACGAGAATTGAGAAAAAGGTGGTGAGCGCGGCGAGAAAAAAGGTATTGCCCGTCACCCTCAGCATATAGGGAAAGAAACTGGCTGGAAGCGGCTCTCCCGTCCCGAAGAAGACGCTCACCGACGATATGAGAAGGTTGAGTATGGGATAGACGAGGAAGAGAGCGACGAAGGATATCGCCGCCATGTATATGAGCGTTATCCCGAGAGGGGCTTTACCGAGTTTTCCCTGTGGGGGCATTGCGTCTCCTGAAAAAATTGGCCGGCGGCCCCGAGGTCGCCGGCCTGGATATCGATACAATAACGCCGTCGATCGCTATTTCAGCCTGATATACTCGCCGAATTTTTCCTGAATTTCCTTGTTGGCCTTGGCCTCGTAGGAGGAATCGGGAAGGAGGATGGTCTTGATCTTTGAACTCACCGATTCGAGGGATGCGGGGGAATCGGCGGGGATGACGCCCTTTTTGACGGGGATATAGAGATACTCCGAGCCGAATTTCTGCATCTGGTCGCTAAGGATGAATTCGATGAATTTTTTGGCCAGGTTGGGATGGCGCGCTCCCGCCACGATACCCATGGCATTGTCGGCTACCTGGGCTCCATCGGCGGGGAATATGAAATCGACGGGGTTGCCATTCTTCCTGGAGATAAGCGCCGGCCTTGAGAGGCCGATGGTGAAGGCGAACTCGCCTTTTTCGGTCAAGGTATAAATGGCTGAACTGGAATTGCTGTAATAGGGTACGTTCTTGTTAATGGCATCCCAAATCTCCCACACCTTGTCGCCATACATCTGGTAACTGGCCATGATGTTGGTGACCGCTGTAGACGACTTGAGGGGATTGGCTGACATCACATAGCCCTTGTATACCGGATTCCCGAGATCCTTGAGATTCTTGGGCAGGGGAAGTTTTTTCTCCTTCACGAGATCCTCGTTGTACATGATGCCGGTGAACATGAGATTGAAGACGTGATAATAGTTGTCCTTGTCGCTGAGCGCGAGCTTCATCCCGCTGAAATCGATGGAAGGGTAGAAGTTGGGGACATTGGGAGCGTAAGGCTGGAGGAGGCCGGCCCTCTTGGCGTAGAGATAGTTGGCGGAGTCGCCCGAGTGCATGATGTCGGCCTGGGGATTGCCTTTTTCAGCCTCGAGTTTCTTGATCATGGCTTCCGTCCCGCCCGGATTGATGATGTATACCTTGACGCCGGGGTTGGCTTTTTCGAATTCAGCTTTCATCGTGTCGGCATATTCAGCGAATATGGTCGAATACACGACAAGTTCTTTTTCGGCAGCCTGGGCGTAGAGCGCCGGCCCGAATACCGCGGCAAGTAAGAGAACAAATACCGCCGTCTTTAAAACTCGTTTCACGTATGCCTCCTGTGATCCAAGGGATGGAAATTGCTATCGTCATTATGGAACCTTTCTGCGGAACGTGGGGAAAATCGCACAAAAGGCAGGTTTTCGGGGATGAGCCGCATAAAAAGGGAATAAAGGGATATTCCGGGAATCGATAAAAAAGCCCCGGTGCGATGTCGAAAACCGGAGGTTGGGGTCGCCGCGGGGGTTGGGGGGTTGCGGCGAGGATCCGGCTCCGAACATCTCATCGGGGCAAGGCAACAATACCAGCAATCAAGCCGAATGGCAAGCTCGGGGGCGGCGATTCAAAGAATCGCCGCCCCCGCGGCATTTTTATGTTATGCCACTCAGCGCTTCTTGAAGAGGTCGGCGAAGGGGTTGTAGGTCATGCCGTCGTCCTCCCGCTCGCGTGGGCGCGGCGCTTCGCGTTGGGGTTGGCGCGGCGCGGGCTGGCTTGGCGACTCTGGGCGCTGCTGCTGGACTAGGTTTTGCGATGCTGTGCCGGATGGCCGGGAAACCACGCGC
>JBAZWK010000100.1:0-499 GCA_041660365.1 Candidatus Shapirobacteria bacterium
TCGAGTACATGGTTATCAAGGCCGAGGATATAAGCTGCATCAGGGCTGAGGAAGGCCTGGTCTTTGTCTATTCTGAAGGCGTCAAATACAACTATGGAGCCTCACTCAAGCGGCTCGAGGAAAAGCTCGATCCGGCCGTCTTCCTGAGGGTCCATCGCAACGCTCTAGTCAATAAAAACAAGGTAAAGCGCATCGCGGCCCGCGAAGGGAACTATTACAGGGTCGAACTGGATGATGGGGAAGCTGTGGATCTGAGCAGGGACAATCTCAAGCGATTCAAGCAGGATATGGGCTGGGAAGTGTAGGGGCGGTATACTGCCATACTGTTGACGCCGCAGCGTTCCATAGCCTAGATATCCGCTCTACCCGTATGCATGGAGACCAGGTACTTTGTGTAGTCCAGTCCCATTTTCATGTCGACATAGGTATCCCGTTCGTAGGACAGGTCATGGTCCGTGGTTATCCATTCCGGGTCGCAAGCCAGAATCTTGGGCATGAG
>JBAZWK010000100.1:509-2935 GCA_041660365.1 Candidatus Shapirobacteria bacterium
GGGTAGTTCATGACTCCATAGCCGGATGGCCTGAATTCAAAGGAATTGTATTCGGCTCCACCGCGCTTGCTGCCCAGGGGAAAGGGTGATTCCAGCAGCAATGGGGCTGTGGCGAAGTAGTCTTTCATGTGGATGATGGGGCATCGGGATTTGTATTTTTCGAGATACTGGACAGGATCTCCGCCACCTAAGGAAATCCAGCCGAGGTCGGGCTGGAATTTCAGCAGTTCGGGTTCCGTGCTGTCAAGAATGATATCCAATATAGGTGTTCCATCGACCTTGTTCATGAGATCGTAGCCGTGGTTGTGATACAGAAGCTGTACTCCATGCTGCTTGCACAGGCGGGATATCCGCTCAATCTCACGGATCGCCTCTGGGAATAAGTCCGTTCCCGGCAGCATACTTGATGGAATATTATCGATCGTCAGGTATTTCACGCCCAAAGCGGTACGGCGGGTGATGACGTTCAGTGTGTCGTGTGAAAATTCTTCATAGTGAATGTGGTCGCAGGTGATCGCGAGGCCGTTCTCTTTTTGGAACGAGAGGATCTCTTCGCTGCTCAATCCAAACATACCGTAGAGCTCCAATCCCTCGAACCCTATGGCCGCAAGACGATGCATGATATGCCCAAGTTGTGAGTGGCATATGTCGCGGAAAAGGAAGGTTGGAGACGCATACTGGATACTGTGTCCCATGATTATATGCTCCTTGGTATATAGATGTTCTACAAGTAATATTCTCCGGTTGTACTACAACCTCTGCTCATGGTAAGGGCAATCGAGATCGCGCGTCAACTGGAAATCACAATGTGTACACAAAATAAAACTTGACACCCCAGTGCATGTGTGTTTTACTGAGTCCTGGAGAATGTACTACAAGTTGCGCTCGTTGTGCTCGGGCATCTGCAGATACCTGGAAGCGAGCAGAGGTTGTAGAATAACGTACTATTCAGGAGGAAGATAATGAAAAGAAGCTCCGTGTTTTCGTTGCTGCTGGTCGCTGTCCTGATCTTCGTCAGTGCCGCGGCGGTTCCGGCGCAAACAGCTTCCGCCAAGCAAGTTCCTTATATTGGTGTTTCAATTTTCGATTTCACCAATACATTCGTGGGATACATCCGCAATGGTGTCAACTACTACATGAACGAGAAGTATCCGAGCCTCAAGTTCATGATGGTCAACGGCGAAAACGTCCAGGCTACCCAGACGGAGCGCATCGACACGATGATCTCCAGGGGTGTGAATATTCTGGCGGTAAACCCCGTGGATACCTCTGCCTGTGATACGATCGTCGCGAAAGCCAAGCAAGCCGGCCTCCCGATCGTATTCTTCAATCGAATGCCTACCCTCGAAGTCCTGAACAGCTACGACAAGTGCTGGTATGTCGGCCTCGATGCCCTCTATCAGGGACAGCTGGAAGGCGAGATGGTCGCGGACGCCTGGAAGAAGGATTCCAAGAAATTTGACACGAATCGCGACGGCGTCCTCCAGTATGTCCTCATGACCGGAACTCCGGGCCACAGCGATGCGACAGACCGAGCCAACGGATTCTACGCGGGCATCAAGGCCTCCGGCATGGCGGCCGAGCAGATCGCTACACAGCCCGCGAACTGGAACACCGCGAAGGCAGTCGAAACCATGAACTCCTGGATCGGCAAGTTTGGCGACAAGATCGAAATGGTGGTATGCAGCAACGACGCCATGGCGCTTGGCGCTGTCGAGGCGCTCAAGGCTAACGGCCTCATCACCGCCAAGAAAGCGATTCCTGTCATCGGCGTCAACGCGCTGCCCGAGACTTCCGAGCTCATCAAGTCCGGTGTCATGCTTGGTTCCATTCTCACCAGCACCTACGATACGGCACGCGCTGTCATCGATATCTGCATGAATGTGGTGAATGGCAGAGCCGCGGACGCGAACCTGGAGTGGAAGATGACCGGCAAGATTGTCAAGATTCCCGAGAAAAAGATCACCGTCGAGAATGTTGGCGAAGCGATTGCAGGGTACAAGCTGGCGAAGTAATATTTCGATACCGACTCATGTCTCTGGATGTGGCGAGGGGCGGTCCTCTCGTCACATCCAGAATTTTATCTGGGAGAGCGCGATGAACAACGGAGAATATCTGCTTGAAATGCGAAATGTCTCCAAAAGCTTCCCGGGAGTACAGGCGCTCAAGGACGTACGGATCGATGTAAGGCCGGGTGAGGTCGTCGCCCTCATGGGGGAAAACGGGGCGGGCAAGTCCACCCTCATGAAGTGCCTTTTCGGCATCTATACGATGGATCAAGGCGAAATCCTCATGAACGGGAAGCCGGTGAAAATCGACAATCCCCATCAGGCCTTGAGCATCGGAATCGCGATGGTCCAGCAGGAACTCGAGCAGGTGCCCCGGCGGAATGTCATGGATAACATTTGGCTGGGCAGGTATCCCCG
>JBAZWK010000101.1:0-2923 GCA_041660365.1 Candidatus Shapirobacteria bacterium
ACATCGTCGGCCTCGACGCTGCCATCCTGATGCATCCCCGCACCTGGGACGCATCGGGCCACGTCGAGAACTTCACCGATCCCCTGGTCGACTGCAAGAAGTGCAAGCAGCGTTTCCGCGCCGACATGATTCCGGAAGACAAGCTCGCGGCAAAGGTCTGTCCCGAGTGCGGCGGCGAACTCACCGACACCCGCAAGTTCAACCTGATGTTCAAGACGAATATCGGTCCCGTGGACGACGGAACGGGCCTCATCTACCTTCGCCCCGAGACCGCCCAGGGCATCTACGTCAACTACAAGAACATCGTCCAGTCGAACCGGATGAAGATACCCTTCGGCATCGCCCAGATAGGCAAGGCCTTCCGCAACGAGATCGTCACGAAGAACTTCATCTTCCGCACCTGCGAGTTCGAGCAGATGGAGATGCAGTATTTCGTGAAACCCGGCGACGACGACAAGTTCTTCGAATACTGGCGGGAGCAGCGTTGGAAGTACTTCGAAAAGCTCGGGGTCAAGATGGAGAAGCTCCGCTGGCACCGCCACGGCCCCGACGAGCTCGCGCACTACGCCAAGGACGCCTACGACATCGAGTACGAGTTTCCCATGGGCTGGAAGGAACTCGAGGGCGTCCACAACCGCTCCGACTACGACCTCAAGCGTCATCAGGAGTTCTCGGGCAAGGACCTCCAGTACATCGACCAGGACAACGGGAACGAGCGCTATATCCCTTTCATCATCGAGACATCGGCCGGCCTCACCCGGCAGCTCCTCATGGTCCTCTCGGATGCCTACGAGGAGGAGAAGGTCGCCGACAAGGGCAACGAGGATGACTGGCGCACGGTGATGCGCTTCCATCCCAACATCGCCCCCGTAACGGTCGCCGTCCTTCCCCTGATGAAGAAAGACGGTCTCGCGGAGCTGGCCCAGGAGATCAGGCAGGGTCTCAAGGAGGAGTTCTCCGCCGACTACGACCAGTCAGGGGCCATCGGACGAAGGTATCGCCGCCAGGACGAGATCGGCACGCCTTTCTGCGTCACCGTCGACTACCAGACCAAGGAAGACCAGACGGTCACCGTCCGCTTCCGCGATTCAATGGAGCAGGTTAGCGTGCATCGCGGGGAGCTGGAAAGCACGCTCAAGAAAGCTATCAAGGATTACAAGCGGGCCTCGTAGGGACGAGGGGGATAGCCTATTGATCGCGTCGGTCGCCGGCCGGACCGGAAGTCGCCGATAGGCTATCCCCGCTCCCTTCAGTAGAAGGGGGAATCCTCGTCGGGCACCGATCTCACCCTTTCCGCTGTCGCCGGGTGTTCGTGAGCGACACGCGTTGCGAGTGAAGGATTCCGCCTCAGACGCTCTCGATCAGAGGTAATCGCGCTTATAAGCCGCCGCTTCCTCTTCGTTCGCGAGGACGAAATGCCCCGGGAAGATTTCCCTCCACGAAGGCTTGTCGACCTCATAGTGATGCTGGGATGGATCGTAAATCAGGAGTTGCTTCGTCTTCTCCAGGTCGGGATCGGGCAGGGGCACCGCGGAAAGTAGAGATCGGGTATAGGGATGGAGGGGGCGTTCGAAGAGCTCCTCGGCCGTCGTGAGTTCCTTGAGCTCGCCCTGGTGGATTACGGCCACTCGGTCGGCGAAATACCGGACGACGGTAAGATCGTGGGCGATGAAGAGATACGACAGTCCGTGCTCCCTCTTGAGGTCGTGGAGGAGGTTCAGAATCTGGGCTCGTATCGAGACGTCGAGCGCCGAGATGGGCTCGTCGGCGATGATGAACCGGGGTTCCATCGCCACTACCCTCGCGATGCAGATGCGCTGGCGTTGCCCTCCGGAGAATTCGTGCGGATAGCGTTCGGCGTGCTCCTCGAGGAGACCCACATCGTTGAGCACCTTGCAGACCTTGTCGCGCCTCTCGTTCTCGTTCTCGTAGAGCCTGAAATTGTGCAAACCCTCGGACACGATGTAGTCGATGGTCGCGCGTTCGTTGAGTGAAGCCATCGGATCCTGGAAGATCATCTGGATATTCCGAATCACGAAGCTGTCCAGTTCCTTGCCGATCTTGCCTGAAATACGCTTGCCGTCGAAGAGGATCTCCCCCTTCGCGGCCGGATTGATTCGGATAATCGCGCGCCCGATGGTGGTCTTTCCCGAACCGGACTCCCCGACGAGGGCGAAGGACTCGCCTTCGAGGATGTCGAAGCTGACATCCTTCACCGCGGTGAATTTCTCGTGTCCGTTTTCGAAGGTGACTTCTAGGTTTTTCACCGAAAGCAGTGTCTTGCTCACCTGGTTCCCTCCACTCCGGCGATGCCATGGATATTCCCTTTCTCCCTCATGAGCTTGACCGCATGAGGAGGGTCGGCCTCGGGAGCCCGAGGGTCGAGAAGCCAGGTCTTGGCGAAGTGAGTCGGGCTTACTTGAAAGAAGGGAGGCTCTTCCTCGAAGTCGATGTTGAGGGCGAAGCGGTTGCGCGGCGCGAAAGCATCGCCGATTATCTCGTTAAACAGGGTCGGCGGTGTGCCCGGAATGGCGAATAGGGGTTCGTTCCGCTTCGCGAGCGTGGGCAGCGATGAAAGAAGGGCCCAGGTGTAGGGATGGCAGGGATCATAGAACATCTCTCGCACGGTGCCATATTCGATAATCTGGCCCGCGTACACAACCGCCACGCGATCCGCCACCTTGGCGACCACTCCGAGGTCGTGCGTGATATAGATGGTCGTGAAACCAAAGTCCCGCTGTAGCGAGCGGATCAGATCCAGTATCTGCGCCTGTATGGTCACGTCGAGGGCCGTCGTCGGTTCGTCGCAAATCAGGATAGTCGGTTTGCAGGCCAGGGCGATGGCAATCACGATGCGCTGGCGCATGCCTCCCGAATACTGGAAGGGAAAATCGTTGAAGCGCCGGGCCGGATCCTTTATGCC
>JBAZWK010000102.1:0-2911 GCA_041660365.1 Candidatus Shapirobacteria bacterium
CCTCGTAGAGCAGACCTGTCGAGGTCTCATGGGCATTGATCAAAAGGGCCTTGTAAGGACGTAAATCCATGGCTTTGAGGCTGGCTGGATCGAGGGAAGTACCGGGTTCCAGGTCGATCGTATCGTAGGGTATGCCATTGTCATCACAGATTTCCGTATAGCGATGCCCAAAACTCCCTCCCACGACAATGAGGGCTCGGTCCCGATCAGTGAGCGTATTGATAACCGCCGCCTCCATGGCACCGGTGCCTGATGCCGTAAGAAAGACGACTCGGCTGTCCTTCGGCGCATCGGCAAGATCTTTCAGCATACGTTCGCACTCGAGCGTGCACTGGGAGAATTCCGGAGTCCTGAAGTATGGCAGCTGCTCGCCGCCTATTTTCAGGGTTTCGGGATACATTTCCACAGGGCCTACGGTGAATAATGTCTGTTTCATATACGTATCCTCTTCAGTACTGTAGAGTTGGCTTCAAAGGAAAAGGCCGAGACCGAAATAGAGTTCATAGGGAGAGTAACCATCGCGCGGGCTTGGTTCGGTGAAGGATTGATTCTTGATGAGGGCATCGAGATCAAAGCCCAGGCTCGCCCTGACGATGAAGGTACGCATTCGAAGCGGATAGACGAAAAATTCGAGGCCGGAGCCATACCAGAACTTGTCGGCGAGCGTAGCGCCAGACCCACCTCCCACATAACCAAGATCCAGAAAGGGAGACATCTGCATTTCGAAGTCGAACCAATTTTTCTTGATGAGAAGGTGGGTGGGAAAGTCGAATAGCTTGACCGGCATCTCCAGTGAAAGGAAGGCGGCTTCGGTGCCCCACAATCGAGTGGTTTTTATGCCTCGCATGTTGGTGCCCAAGCTCGTTCTTGTGGAATCGGTAAAACTGAAAAAGCCCGTCGCGCGAGAGTTGAATCCTATCTTTCCGCCTGAAGTCGCATGGAATTGTACCGAAGCGTCCAGATCGATCGTATCGACCGCCGTTAGAAGGTTATACTTTAAGGTGTTCGAGATGCTCGCCGAAAGGCCATTTCTCATGTTCTGGATCCAGTCGATCCTGCCGAACGATAGACCCTGGGAAAAGGAGGGGGTCAAGCCCTTCCTGTCGTCGCGCACGATTACATCGGGCCTCCAATAAAGGGAGCTGGAGATCGTCGGGCTGTAATAGATTCTCCCGAACTTGCCGGCGTTCAGGTTTGTAGGAATCGCGGCGGAAAGAGAAAGCGAAGAAAGGAAAAAATATGGATCGGTATCGGTGGAGGTCGCTTCGGGGTTGAACTGCATGCCTTGGGAGGCCGAGAACGTCAGAGGAAATCCTGGCTCCGGAAATCGCATCCAGAATCCGAGGCTGGAGAGCGATGTGATGGGTCTGTCGTCCGCGTGAACACTGAGGCTTTGGGAGGCGTCTATACCAGCGTCATGATTGAGCAGCTTGAAGGGGATGCCGAAGGAAGTATAGCCGCCATAGGAATTCTTCCCATCCTCGTCGCGCGTAAAGTCAAGATTGAGCACGAGCGCCTGCATTGAGCCGAGAAAATTGTAGTCGCGCCCCCGCAGGCTGAGGAGCAGGCCGTCGTTCGTGTCGTACCTGAAATAGGGCAAACCTATTATATTCCAGGAATCGGTCGTTTTGACCTCGATATCGGCGAGATAGACGCCGGGACCCGAGGGAGATAGCGAGTATTCTATTTCCACATCGGCCAAGACCCGCTCATTCATAAGAATCTGGCGGCGCTCGGCCAGGTATTTTTCGAGCGATTCTTGATCGGGAAAGGTAGTCCCGGGCTGGATGTCGGCCTTATACCTGAGTATCCGCTCCATTGTCATGCCCTTGATCAGGAATTTTACATTCCTGATCGTGTATAATTCGGCGGCAACAAGTTCCTGAGGATCAGCCTGCGGGGCTGACGGCGAATCCGGGGCTTCCTGGGCGAAGGTTGCTATTGCCATATAAAATAGATACAAAGCAACAAACAACAACTTTTTCTTTGTATTTTTCATCCTGTTCATCTCCATGTTACATAATCTTCTCAATATTTTGGGAACAACTATTCCTCACGGCGAATATCCCGCGATTTTTTTTTCGATACCGGCCTCGGCTCGAGGCGGCGGCCGAAACACGCTCGCCTCTCGCTTTCAGTTTAGGATTTACCTGATACTTATCGGCAATTTTGGTGTCATGTTCAGCATATCACATATCTGTTATCTTTTGGAGGAGGTTTCATTGCTAAAGAACCTCTTGAACAGACCGCAACCAATGCGCTATACTGCAAGAAATTCATCGAACGGCGTTGCATGAATCGATTATGTGACTATTTTCGAGCGCCGTCCCCCTGAGCCCGCTTCCAGCCGTCTTCGTGCGGCCCCGGCATTGATTGACCAGGTTCATGCTGTTCAAGCAAACAATATAGGATTTCCCTTGGATTTCTCATCGTTCTCATTCGATCCCCGCATCATGTCTAACATAGCGCTCTCCGGCTATGAAACCCCCACGCCCATCCAGGAAAAGACGATTCCCGCCATTCTCGAAGGGCGCGACGTGCTTGGGTTGGCCCAGACGGGCACGGGCAAGACGGCGGCTTTCGCCCTCCCGATCCTCCAGCGCCTCATGGGCGGCGAGCGCTGCGTGCGCCGCGCCCTCGTCATTTCCCCCACAAGGGAGCTGGCCGAGCAGACACACCAGGCTTTCGAGACCCTGGGCAAGAACACGGGCTTCCGGAGCATGAGCATCTTCGGCGGCGTGACCGCCAAATCGCAGATCAAGACGCTGAAAGGGGTTATGCCCGAGATCATCGTCGCCTGCCCGGGTCGGCTCCTCGACCTCATGGGTCAGGGCTACGTCGACCTGCGCGCCATCGAGATCCTCGTTCTGGACGAGGCCGACCAGATGTTCGACATGGGCTTTCTGCCTTC
>JBAZWK010000103.1:0-2884 GCA_041660365.1 Candidatus Shapirobacteria bacterium
TCTTCTCCGTCGTGGATTATCTCCGATGGACCATTGGGACAGGCAAAGCTGACGCAGGGGACTCCATAGGCCATCGCTTCCAACAGGGTCATGGGGAAGCCTTCAAATTTGGAGCTCATCGCGTAGATCGAAGCATCGGAATACTCGGCATCTACATCCGCGGTTGGATCCAGAATCTCCACGCGCTCTTCCAATCCAAGCGATATGACTTTTGACCGCAGTTCTTTTTCCTTGGACCCGGAACCGCGTATACGGAGCCTCCAGTCTTGATGCGTCCTGGAAAAAATGGCGTAGGCATCCAGGAGCAGATCGAAGCGCTTTTGCTCCTCAAGTCGCCCCAGGGCGAGAATGCGCTTGGAGGTCAAGGCAGCCGCATGGTCCGGAAAGTTGGGAACGGGATTAGGTATGTGCACGATCTTGGCTTTTGGGGAGAGAAGCCGTTCCCAGTCCGCCGAATCCTGGGATGTAAGAACGATGATCGCGCTGCAATATCGCGCCGCGAATTTCCGGTTGAATCGCTTATGGGTGTAGGCGGCGTTAAAGTGCTCCCAGGCTACAATTTTTGTGCTGTGCAGCAGGGCTGCCAGCAGAAAATACTTAATTTCGCCGATACCAGCGAGCACGACAGCGTTATAATCACTTTTACCGATGAAGGTTGCGATGCTGAAATTCGACGCAACAACGTTTATAACGCCATGTGAAACCGGAAGATAGCTGCGCTTTATCTCCTTTTTATACTTGTATCCTATATTCTCTGAGGGGCGAGGGCTCAAGGAAAGGATTTCCACTTCGTGACGGTTCGAAAGGGCATTGGATACAAGATTCAAGACTCTTTCGGTACCGGCCCAACCATGGGCATCGCGAATGACGAAGAGTAATTTCACCTTCATGCATCCATCCTATAAGGATGTTTCACGCTGGAGTTCATTCCTGTGGATTAGCCACTGCATAGCCATTGCTCTTCAGATGGTTTTCTTTTTTCGCATCGGCCAGATCATGCTCCATCATGTCGTCGACAAGCTGCTCCAAGGTATGGCGCGGGATCCACCCGAGCTTTTCCCTGGCTTTTCCGGGATCGCCCAGGAGGAGTTCTACTTCCGTCGGACGGAAATAGGAGGGATCGACTTCCACCAACACCCGACCGGTGGCCGCATCGAAGCCTTTTTCATCGACGCCCTTGCCCTTCCAGACGATCCTGAACCCCGCATGACCGAAGGCCATCTCGACGAACGCGCGGATCGTCGTGGTCCTGCCCGTCGCGAGTATGTAATCGTCAGGCTCATCCTGCTGCAGAATTCGCCACATGCCTTCAACATAATCCTTGGCGTGTCCCCAATCCCGCTTCGAGTCGAGATTCCCGAGATAGAGCTTCTGCTCGAGCCCATATTTGATCCTGGAAGCGGCTCTCGTTATCTTGCGGGTGACGAATGTCTCACCGCGGACAGGCGATTCGTGATTGAACAGTATCCCGTTGCTCGCATGGATACCGTAAGCTTCCCGGTAATTTATGGTAATCCAGTAAGCGTACAGCTTGGCGACCGCATAAGGACTACGAGGATAAAATGGAGTTGTTTCTTTCTGGGGAGTCTCCTGAACTTTACCGAATAACTCAGATGTCGATGCCTGATAAAATTTTGTCTTCTTTTCTAAACCCAGGAGTCGAATGGCCTCCAAGAGCCTCAGTGTTCCAAGGCCATCGGCATTGGCGGTATATTCGGGCGAATCAAAGGATACTTTGACATGACTTTGGGCCGCTAAATTGTAAATTTCATCGGGCTCTGTCATTTTGATGAGGCGGATGAGGTTCGTGCTGTCTGTGAGATCCCCATAATGAAGCTTGAATCTGGAATCGGGATTGTGAGGATCGGTGTAGAGGTGATCGATTCGCTGCGTATTGAAGCTTGAGCTTCGCCGCTTGAGCCCGTGAACCATGTAGCCTTTTTCCAATAATAATTCCACGAGGTATGATCCGTCTTGCCCTGTTACACCAGTGATAAATGCGGTTTTCATGCGAGTCTCCCTGATCTATTGATGTATTTGTCCTGATATGTGCTTAAAAAACGCCACGACCCTGCCCATGAAAGAGGGTTCCAGCCTATCCCGAAACAGCCCGAACAGGTCGAAGGCGTTGACGACGCCCGCACCATAGACATAGAGGCGCCCCTCCTGCGCAAAGACGTAAAGACCCCAGACCATTCCGCCAGGCGCCACTGCCTTTAGATTTCTGTAGGAATAGATGATTGGCTGAAGATTTGTGCCCGAGAAAGTAAGCGCGTTTTTATCCCTCGAGTATTCGTAGAGCGCGGTGAAGTCATCAAAAGGCTCCATGTGCTGCAAAACCCTGATGGATTCGCCCCCATCGATGGGCGCTCGGTATTGTATCTCCATCTTGTCGAATAGGTCGTAGGTTGTCTGCTGCCGTACCGACCAGTAGGGTATTTTTACGTATCCCGATACGTCTGCCAGGTTCAAAGCAAGCTTATTGAGGATATCGGTCTGCTGGTCAACGTTGTTCACGGGAACGAGAAGAAGAAGTTCCGTGATATAATTAGGCTTGAGTTTAGCCAGGCGGGCAAGCAGCACCGAAGCGCGGCTGTCGAAAGGCGCCAAGCTCAGCGCTCGGAAATCTCGTACACTACGGATTATGGGCTCGCCTCGCTCGAGCGTCGCCGCATCAGCCTTCGAAAGGCTGGGAAACGGCTTGCTCTTCAGCGTTTCCACTCCAGCGGCTGCCAGGGTAATCCCCATGAGCGCGATGAGGCATAATCGCCTGGCGTCAGGCATTCCTCTCACCGGTGTTCCTTGTAGTATTCCTGGATACGAAGGTAATCCTCAATGTAATCCACTTCACCCCAGAAGGCTCCATCGACGTCTTTGGCGATGA
>JBAZWK010000104.1:0-2872 GCA_041660365.1 Candidatus Shapirobacteria bacterium
ATCATCGGAAAGTGCCTCAAGCGAGTCGCGCAGGCGCGCTTCCTGCGAAGGCACGAGATCCTCGGCGAGGGTCTTGCCTTTCGCGGTGAGCCCGACCTGGCGCGAATGGCCATCAGCCTTGCGCAAGACCAGTCCAGCCGTTTCCATCTTGGCGAGGAGCTGGCTCACGCAGCCCTTTGTCACGGAAAGCGCCGCGGCCAGCTCCCCCTGGGTTATTCCCTCATGGGCGCGTACCCGAACAAGAACATCGAACCAGGCCGTGTTGAGTCCCATGGCGCGGAAATTCTTTTCCCCGAGCGCGTCGAGGCGCTTGTAGATGAGCGCCAGCCGTGACCAGATAGCGACAGCCTTCCGTCGCTCCGCCATTCGCCTTTCCATATATAAAGTTTAGCGCTAAACTTATTGAAAAGCAAGGAAGAAACCACTAGCCATAGTGGCGAATCGATGCTACGTGTAATCATGCCGTTCATACAAGAAAAGGGAAAGGGAATTCTCGCCTGCCTCCTGATCGCGTTGCCTTCCTGGTTTCTGGGAAAGGCGGTGCCCGTCGTAGGAGGGCCTGTATTCGGGATCGCGATCGGCATGATCGCCGCGGGACTATTGAGGGATAAAGCCGGATACCGGTCAGGAATCGCCTTCACGTCCAAAAAAATACTCCAGTACGCCATCATCCTCCTCGGTTTCGGCATGAATCTTTCGAGCCTAGTGAAAACCGGCCAGCAATCGCTGCCCATTATCCTTTCCACGATCGCCACATCGCTCATCGTTGCGTATATCCTCTTCAAGACGATAAAGATCCCCTCCAACATCGCCGTTCTGGTCGGCGTGGGATCCTCCATCTGCGGCGGATCGGCCATCGCCGCCACGGCGCCGATAATCGATGCCGACGATGCGCAGATCGCGACATCCATCTCGGTCATCTTTCTCTTCAATGTCGTGGCGGCCCTGATATTTCCCACCCTTGGCGGACTCATAGGATTGAGCGATGCGGGTTTCGGTCTCTTCGCGGGAACCGCGATCAACGATACATCCTCCGTCACCGCGGCGGCGACGGCCTGGGACGGGATCCATCTCAGCAATACGCTTGAGACGGCGACTATCGTCAAGCTGACGCGGACATTGGCGATAATCCCCATCACCCTGGGGCTGGCCGCCTACCGCTCGAGAAAAATGGTCGCGACTCCAGGCCAATCCTTCAGTATCAGGAAATCCCTGCCGACATTCATCCTCTGGTTTATCGCCGCCTCGATATTGATCACGGTATTCAATCTGCCCCCGAACCTGACGGAGTTCCTGAAAGACTTGAGCAAATTTTTCATCATCATGGCGATGTCGGCAATCGGGCTGAACACCGACCTCGTGAAGTTGGTGAAAAGCGGCGGCAAGCCGATACTCGTCGGATTCTGCTGCTGGGTATCGATATCGGCAGTGAGTTTGGGAATGCAGAAAATTATGGGAATCTGGTGACAGAACAAGGACCTAGTGTCTTGTCCAAAACAAATAGCGTGACAAAAGAATAAAGTTATGCTATACTTTCTCATGGGAAAAGAAGTAAAACCGAATATCACTGAAGATGAGATTGCGCTCATGGAAAAAATCCTAACAGTGGGATCAATCCAACACAAATACGCAGTCAGGATCCAAACGGTTTTAAGCAGAGCACGCAATCGATCAACCAATGATACTGCTGCATTCATTGGAATCAATATCGTCACCGTAAGCCGCTATGTCACGCGTTTCAATGAAGGCGGAATTAACTCGCTGTTGAGCGATAAGACCAGGCTTCCAGGAAAACAGCCAATTTCTGCCGACGTGAAAAACGAATTGAGCAGAATCATCTGCAACGAAAAACCTGAATCAGGGACGCATTGGAGTACGAGGGAACTTGGCAAACGACTCGGTATTGGGCATTCATCAGTAAATACCATTCTCCGTGATCGTGGACTAAAGCCACATTTGGTAAAGCCGTTTCAAATCAGCAATGATCCTGATTTTGAAAAGAAGCTCGAGGATGTCGTTGGCCTTTATCTCAATCCTCCTGAGAATTCGGTAATACTTTGTGTCGACGAAAAATCGCAGATACAGGCATTGGAACGGTCACAGCCTATTCTGCCGCTGCTGCCCGGGGTACCGGAACGGCAGACGCATGATTATTATCGCCATGGGACAACAACGCTGTTTGCGGCGTTGAATGTCTTGAGCGGTAAAGTAATCGGTGATTGCAAAGAGCGACATAAGGCCACTGACTATATCTCATTTCTGAAGATGGTCAACCGAAAGAGTCCGAAGGGAAAGACGCTTCACATTATCGCTGATAATTATTCCGCGCATAAAACCAAGGAAGTGCGAGAGTATCTTGAATCTATGAATGGCCGTTTTGTCGAGCATTTCATACCGACGCATTCTTCGTGGCTCAATCTTGTAGAGCGTTGGTTCGGAGAAATCACGAACAAGAGAATTCGCCGTGATAGCTGGACGAGCGTCGATGAACTTGAGAAAGCGATAGGCGATTTCATAAAGACTTGGAATGCTTCTGGTCGCAGATTCAAATGGGTTAAGTCGGCAGACAAGATCATGGACAGCATTGCCGTTGCTTCTATTGATTAGGCATTCTGTAAAAGACAGGACACTAGTATCCCTTTGAAATCTTTATAACAAGATAAAAAAGCTATACAAGAAGAGTTCAATGAACGTAGAAAAGAAAATGGCGAGGATCGCCGGCTTTAGGCATCCTGCTGCTCGGTGCCTGCGTCAGCTGTGTGGCCGATTTCTTTAATTATTTCTTTTATCGTTATATAGGACTGTCTATAGATCCAGGGGGATTCCACCGCCAAAATCCAGGGTAAGCTTCTGAGGAAGGCCAAGAACGAGC
>JBAZWK010000105.1:0-2864 GCA_041660365.1 Candidatus Shapirobacteria bacterium
GAGGGTCTTGGTTGATACACCAGCCATCGACGCCAGCCTCCGATCGACAGGTTGTTTGAATTGTACACTGGAAAGAGCGGCGGACCCAGCCCGCGCCGCGGGCTGGGTCCGCCGTATCGCGCTTGATTCCCCGCTATTTGGCAAGGGCTTCCTTGACGCGCCTGGACATGTCGGCCAAGCCCTGATCCACCGATTTGGACTCGGTCATGATAAGCTCGTGCTCCTGGTTGAGAATCTGCTCGATGACGGCGACCTTGTCGTGCATCGGCAGTTCGAGGCGCACCATAACGGTGCCCAGGGCCTCGGCGCTCGCGGCATCTTGGGGGAAGCCGTCGATCGACTTGATGTTCTCCACGACCTGCGTATTCCTGACCGCGGGCAGGGAGCCGAGCTTGGCGAGAATGTTCGCCCCCTCGAGGCCGGAGAAGAATTTGACGAAGTCCCAGGCCACATCTTTATTGGGGGCCTTGGAATTAATGGCGATCGAGGTGATCGTTCCAGCCGTCGTGCCGGCCGCTACGCCCTTCGGGTGGGGATACTTGGCGATACCCCACTTCATGTCGGCCGTCCCGTCCTTGATCTTGCTGATGAGGGTGCCAATAAACCAGGAACCCATGGGCATCATGGCAATCTGCTCATTGTACCAGAGCCCGGAATAATGCATGTTGCCGACCTTCAGCGAGGAAAAGTCCATGACGGTCTTGTCGTTCTGCATCTTGAGGACCATATCGTAATAGGGCTTCATGAAAGAATAGTCGGTGGCGATGATGGAATTCTTGCCATCCTGAACCGTGGGCAGTTCGACCGTGGATCTCCAGGTATGATAGTGGGAACCGTAGACCCGGTCGACGCCCGTGCCCGAGGATACTCTCCGGGCGAGCTCGGCGTACTGATCCCAGGTCATGTCATTGGTGGGATAAGGGACCTTGGCCTTGTCGAAGACGTCCTTATTGTAATAAAGGATCCAGATGTCGCTGCGGAAGGGCAGGGCATAGAGGGCTCCGTCCACAGTGATCTGGTCCGTGACACCGGAGAACTGGGACAAGTCGACCTTGTCTTTCGCGATATAGGGATTCAGTGACTCGATCTGCTTCTTGGCCACCATCGAGGCGTACATGGGGATGTCCTTCACGGAGATGAGATCGCTCGTATCGCCGCCGGCGAGCATTATGGCCAGCTTCTGGCCATAATCGTTGGCGGGGATGTTGATGAATTCGAAAGAGACATTGGGGTGCTTCGCCACATAGGCGTCGACGATCGGCATCATGTAGGTTGTCTGGGAAAGGTCCCAGACGATCATCTTGAGCTTGACGGGAGCCTGCGCCGAAACGCCCGCAACCGCTGCAAGGATGAGCATAGCCGCCAATACGAATTTCTTCATGCTGGAACCTCCTTAATGGGGGGGCTTTGACCCGCCGGGGCCGCCCTGGGGAAATGCTCGCACGGGTTCCTTGAGGTGTCAATTAAGATTTCAATAGTCCAATTGGAAAGAGACTAAAAGTGTCAATTGTATGGATTCAGGCTGAGCGATAATGCTTTTCCAGCCGATCGCGCGATGAGAAAGACGGATTGAGCAACTGTTTGATCGCGGGAGGTGCTATAGAAAAAAAGCCACCCCGAGGGCAGCTTTTCAATGAAATTTATGGAGAATGGGGGATTCGAACCCCCGACCTATAGTGGGTTTCTTTATATAGGCATAACGTCCGGAATTATCTGGAACCTAAAAAGGTCTCGACCTTCTTTCAATCAGTATGGTTTTCTACTCTTCAAATACTCTCCCCTGCTTTTTGTAACGCTGTATATTTGGGGGCTAGCCGAGTTCGGATGATCGAAAGCGCGCTGTCCCACTCCATGTCTGGAAGATGGGAGCGCCGAATGAATGCCTTCCATCGGGTTAAAGCCGCCTTGGAACTTGCGAAGGATGAAGAAAATACTGTTGGCTCTGCGGGTATTGGCGTGCCCCTCTTTTGAAAGGTCGCCTTCAAAGCTTGCACGAGTTCCTCTTCCGGAATGTCGTGATTTTCGAGAAGATAGGCGACATCCCAGAAATCTTTCATGCGGCTGTTGATGTCGGCGAGGGCGACCATAGTCTCGAATTTCTCTGCAATGACAGTTGATAAGGGATAGGAGAGCATTGAAAACTTTCGTCCATCAATCAGGATCGGATAGTCAATCTCACGAAAAGGTGTCGCCACAGCATCGCCGAATCCGATATCTACTTGAATAGTATTACGGATGTTTCCGAGATAGCAGGTTATGTGGAGCCGAATGCCATGATACTCATTGCCTTCCATAATGTCTTCAACTGCCAGAAAGTCTTGATTGAAGCGAAGGGCATCATCCTCAGGCGCTGCAATGATCGAGGTGACTATGGCCGCTATCGTAGCCGGATCGCTAGTAATCTCCCTGCCAAGGAGGTCGATATCTTTCGTCGTACGGGATGAATACTCTGACAGACACTGAAGTAAAAGGCCTCCCTTCAGGATAAAACGCTCTCGGTACGACGATACCGAGAGCCGTCGCAGGAAGCCTTCATGCATATAGAGCAAGGTCGCATATTGGAAGATGACCCCTTTCCGGGCTGCCACAATCTTGAGTCGTGCGCTGACCGAAGCTTCCTTCCCAGTCACGATAGCGCCTCCAGATAGCCACGCATCGTGCCTTGCATGCGAAGTAGTTTTGCGTATTCGAGGAGTCTTGGAATATTCCGGCCACGCCCCTTGAGATATTCCCTCAGGGCTTCCATAGCGATGTCCAAGCCCAGGGCGTTTCTGAATCGGATAACGTCGCAGATAGTTTTCTCGCGGTCATAGACTCGGACAGTACCATTTTCAGTAGCCTGTTCGACGATTCCTAGCTCAAAC
>JBAZWK010000106.1:0-2861 GCA_041660365.1 Candidatus Shapirobacteria bacterium
CCGTCCCTGGCCGGATAGAGGAAAGCAGCTCCATGAATGCATTCTGAGCGTCGGAGAGCTCTTCGGATGAAAGCTGGTTTCTCGCGTTCCTGATCTCCCACTCGAGGAGAATGCCGCCGAGCCGTGAACAGGATATCGATTTCAGATATTCTATCGTCTCTCTTGGACAGCCAGCGAGGGTCGCCGCGACCAATTGGGTGCCGGCAAGACGCATCGTCTGGCTGATCGAGCCTCTCATGCTGGTTCTTTCCTGCAGCATATCGGGCAGATCACCCGGGATTATAAGCTCCTCATTAGGGCCCTTTCTTTCATTAAAACGCTCCGTCAGCCATTTTTCGACGGCATCAAAAACCGAAAATCCGAGAAAGGCCGTCATCGTACGCATGATTATGATCGGATGGACATTCCGGAGCGCCAACTCCGTGCCTGCGATGATCATTTCGACTTCGCATTCTTCCTGGACTGGGGCTTTTCCCGAAAGGCCTGCCGCCGCGAAGGCGGATCGCACGTAGCCGGCAGGCGATGCCGAGGCATGTCTCCCCGCGACGATGAGGGAATACGCGAATTTATAAAGTTTCCTCTTTTCGTCACGCATAGCTCCCGCGAGGCTTGCTTCGCTGGCGCTATGCGAGCTTTCTGTCTGATATTCCTCGACTGCGAGGACAAAGCGCTTGGCCGATTCCAAGCAGGCCGAGGCCTTCTTGGAGCCGCTTTCGAATATCGTAGGCCATGCTTCCTGCTTTGCCGGTTGCCGGTCCGGCCTTCGCGCAAGGGATACGGCGACCGGCATCCCTGCCTTGCGGAAAAACTGCCGATGCATCCGGCAGAGTGAATTTATGATCATAGGCTTTGCGTGCCGCTCTCCGAATCCATGGCTTTGAGCAGGGAATATGCCTTTTCGGCGCCGCAATAGGGGGCGAGCTTCCTGAGGAGCAGTTCGCGGGAATCGCCGGCCGCGATGGACAGGAGGGCTTCGACATAGATGCATTGCTTCAGGAATTCGAAGCCGGTGAGGGTGCTCGTGGAAAGGTAGATGGCGAGGATTTCTTCGAGCACTTCGGGAGACAGCCCCTCGGCGATAAGCTTGAACCCGTACTGCAGCATCGCAGGCTGCTTCGACGGCTCCGTGGCCGAGGTGAAGGGCAGAATGCCCTCGTTTCTCGCCTTGTCCGAAACCGCCAGCATTTCCTCAAAGATCTGGGGCAGGGCGACCTTGTCCTTGTCGGAACAGGCGAGGCGCTTTGTCAATTCAGCGTTCCACAGTATCATCCAATACTCCGACGTCCAGGCAACGTGGACGATTTCTACATTTTTCCATTATGAATGCTTACTCTGAATATAAAGCTCATTTGCCTCTCTGGCAATCGAAAAACCTCTCGAACGCGACCGGAAACTCAGGAACTTAGGCATTCCCTGATGGTCAGCTTTCTCACGCCGCGCGCCGGAAGGGCGGCGGCCAGAAGCGGAAACAGGGCGCTCATGGCCGAAATGGCTAAAAGCCGCATCGGAAACAGTTGGGGCCTGATGGAATCCGGAAAATTGGCGCCTATTTCCGAAAATTCGAAGCGGATTCCGAGACCGGAAACCTGCAGAATCCAGATCATCAACAGGCCGAGCCCCAGGGCGGCGATAGCCGCGGCCAGCGAGATGATCAGCGTCTCGGCGTAGATGAGGGCGCCCGCCTGCCGGGAACTGAGCGCGATGGCCCGCAGCGTTCCGAGGTCCCGCACGCGATCCTGCACCGACAGGAGTATGGCGTTGGTCATGCCAACGCCGGCGACGAGCACGAAAATCGCCATCATGCCGGCCAGGAAGATATCCAGGAACTCGAACATGGCCGCGTAGCTCGAGGAGATCGCCGAGAACGGCCGCGCTTCGAGGTTCGCGTTCCCTTTCAGCGCGGCCATGACCGACCGGACGGCGGCCGGCTCGGCCTTGCTGCCCAGCGGCACCATATCGACGCCCGAGACGAACCACAGCGAAATGGCGGCTGCCTTTCCTTCCAGACCAAAAACGGGGGCGAAGCTGGCCAGGTCCACGACGCAGCCTGTTCCCTCCGGCAGAGAAGCCTCGCGGACTACGCCGATGATCTTCGTCTCCATCATGGAGAAGGAACCGTAGGCGTCGTTTCCGAGGAGGATGAGGGAATCGCCGACCGTCAAGCCGAGTCTGTTCGCGAATTTTTCGTCGAGGAGGGCTCCTGGTTCGGCCGGATCGAGGAAATAGTGGCCGGCTACGATAGCCGATCTGGCGTCGGAGAGCATAGGATTGGTCGGGGCGGGCGCTGGAGTTGGGGCTGGGGCCGACGCTGGCGCCGGTCTCTTGGCGGAAGCGCGCGCGTAGGGTTCGGCGGCGAGGACGGCCGCGGGTTTGGATATCTCGCCGTTGGAGAGCATGCATCCCGTCAGCACCGACGGGGAAAGGATGATCTCCGTTCCGGGAGACGCCGCGGCCGCCGCGGCATACAGCATAGCCTCCATGACGCCGTCGGCGTCGTCGATGACGAGATCCATGGGCATCGCCTCGGCGGAATCCATATAGCCTACCGCGTGGACATCCAGATGGCCGCTCTGGCTTACGACCCTCTCGATGGAGGAAGCCGCGAAGCCCTTCATGTAGGCGTCGATCAGCATGACGCAGAAGGCTCCGCAGAAAAGAATAAGAAAAGACTGGATCGTCCGCTTGCGGTAGCGGAGCACATTGCGCCAGGCAAGGAACAGTACAAGCTTGATAGAGTTCATGTCGTCTCCCTATTAGAAGAAATACTCCAGGGAAAGGCCGGCCAGGTACTCGTTCGCGAGCTGAGTAGTCCATTTCTCGGGACGGTAGTTCCAGGCGGCCTTCGCGTGCAGTACGAGAAA
>JBAZWK010000107.1:0-2854 GCA_041660365.1 Candidatus Shapirobacteria bacterium
GGTTAAAAGGAAAAGGACGCCGATGAAAAGGAAGATGAAGGGCAACATCTCCCTGATGATGTCCTTCAGTTTCGCGCCGGTGAGGCCCGAGGTGACAAAGAGCAGCATGCCGAAAGGCGGCGTCGAAAGCCCTATCATCATATTGAGGACGATGACGACGCCGAAGTGCACGAGGTCGACGCCCATGGATCGCATCACGGGAAGGATCATCGGAATGAAGACGAGGGTGATCGCCATCGTGTCGATGAACATGCCGAGGATGAGGAAGGCGATGTTGACGATAAACAGCATCACGTACTTGTTGGTCGTCATTCCCATAAGAAGGGTAGCGACCGCGTCCGGTATGTGCTCGATCGCCACGATGTAGGAGAATGCGTAGGCCGAGCCCACCAGAAAGGACAGGGTGCCCGTCGATTTCACCGTGTTGATCAGCACCTGCTTCAGCTCTTTCCAGCTGAAGGCCCGATAGAAGAACACGGAGATGAGGAGAGCCCAGGTGGCGGCAAGGGCGCCCGCTTCGGTCGGGGTAACGATGCCGGTGTAGATGCCCCCCAGAAGGACGACAACCGTCAGCAGGGCGGGAATCGACTTAAGAAAGAGGACGATGAACTGCTTGAGCGGATAGGATTTACCGCGGGGGAAGTCGCGCTTCACGGCGATGACGGCGACATAGGCCATCATGGTGAGGCCGAGGATGAGGCCGGGCACCACGCCACCCATGAAGAGGGCGCCCACCGAGGTTCCCGAAAGCATCGAGTAGAACACCATGGGGATGGATGGCGGAATGATGGGGCCTTCGGTGGCCGAAGCCGCGGTAACGGCGCAGGTGAAGCCGTCCTCGTAACCGGCGTCGTGCATGGCTTTCATTTCCATGTTGCCAGGTCCCGATGCGTCGGCGATAGCCGAGCCGGTCATGCCCGAGAAGATAATGGAGTTGACGATGTTGACCTGGGCGAGGGCGCCGCGTTTCTTTCCGACAAGGGCGCTGGCGAAGTCGAAGATGATATTGGTCACCTTGCTCGAGTTCATGATTTCGGCCATGAAGATGAAGAGAGGCACGGCGATCAGGACGAAGCTGGAGTTCATGTTGGTGAGGAACATGGTGGCGACCATATCGACCGTGGCTGTCGGGGCGGGCGAGGCCATGAAGTAGAAGATGGCCGACATCATAATGCCCATGCCGATGGGTATCCGGAGAATGAACATCGCCACGAAGGCCGCGAAGAATATAATGAGGGGCAGATTCATTGGATTTCTCCCTTGCGGAGGGACGAAATGTCCCGGACGAGGTCGATCGCGAGCCTGATGATCATGTCGGCGAGGAAGACGACGAAGGGAAAGTAGGCGAGCGTCATCGATATCTTGAGAGCGTCCGAATGCTTGTATCCCATGAAGGTCACATAGGTGAAGGAGGGATAGAGCGCTCCTATAAAGGCGACAATGAGGAGACCGTTGCCGGCTATCCTCATCCAGGCTTGGGTTTTGGGTTTCACCGCGTCATAGACCATGCCGAAGGCGACGTGGGAGTTATCGCGTTTGGCATAGAGGCCGCCGAGGAGAGCCACCCATACAAAGCAGATGAGGGAAAGTTCCTCCGGCCAGATGAGGGGCTTGAAGAAATAGCGCGCCACGATCTGCGTCATAAATGAGATGAAAAGCGTGCAGAACGCGACGATGGGCACATAAAGTTCGATCAGGTCGACGAAAAACTTGCCGGTTTTCCTGAGTCGAGGGGGAATACTCATGATTTCCTCCGAACAAAATAGGGAAAGAGCGGGGCGCCCGCTGTTTCGCGGGGCCCCGCTTCGTCAATAAGAGGGCCGGAAGCCTTATTTGATCTTCTGGATCTCGTCATAGAGAGCGAGATCCCAGCTCTTCGAGATGTCTTTGCTGTCGGTCAGGTAGGAATTCTTGGCATAGGCCGCGAACGCCGCTTTGTCGGGGTTTTCGATGACGGTGAGCCCCTGCGACCTGAAGAAGTCGAGGATGTCCCGCTCGTTGTCGAGGTTGGTCTTGTCGCAGAATTCGCGGGCCTTATTGGCGGCGGCGAGCACCCAGCCCTGCTGTTCCTTGGTCAGGCTCTTCCACTTTTTCTCGTTGATCGTGGGCCAGGTGGAGTCGACGACGTGGTCGGTGAGGATGATGTACTTCGTGACTTCATAGAACTTGGCGCTTCGGTCGGTGGGAAGGGGATTATCCTGTCCGTCGACAGCGCCGGTCTTGAGGCCCATGTAGACTTCGCCGAAGGCCATCGGCGTGGGGTTGGCGCCCAGGGCCTTGCCCATGGCGATCCAGGTGGGGCTGTTGGGGACGCGGAGCTTGACGTTCTTCATCTGCTCGGGTTTCGTGATGGGGCCGAACTTGGAGGTGATGTTGAGCTGGCGGGTGCCGAGGTAGTAGGCGGTGAGGGGTCGGATACCGGTCTTCTGGGCGACTTCCTCGAAAATCTTCTGGCCGATGGGTCCGTTGAAGGTCTTGGTCATCTGGTCATAGCTCTGGAAGGTGTAAGCGGCGCCGAACATGGAGAGGTAGGGCACGAACTCGGCGAGCCACTGGGCCGACGAGTAGACCATGTCGATGGTCCCCTTGCGGATGGCGTCCTGTTCGGCCTGCTGGGTGAAGAGCTGGCCGGAATGGTAGATGTCGACCTGGATCTGTCCGCCCGAAAGCTTTTCGACTTCGTCCTTGAAAACGGTCATGGCCTGGGTGTGGGCGTCGCCGGGGACGCTGACCGAGGTAAAGACGAGCTTTACGGTCTTCTGCGCGAAGGCAGAGGGCGCCACGAGGATGAGCAATGCCAGTGCGAAAAACACTGTTCTCTTCATACATTCCTCCAAACGATTATTTTCGATGC
>JBAZWK010000108.1:0-2834 GCA_041660365.1 Candidatus Shapirobacteria bacterium
ATTCTTGTTAATCGTATTGATATAGTCCGTTCTCTCGGCGATCCGGCGCTCGAGGTTCTCCACGGCATCCATGAGGCTTCCATAAAATCTCTGCAGGCCGCTGATTATCGTGAAGAACATCATGAAGAAAGTGATGATCGTGAATATCCACGAGGACGGGGAGGTGAAAAAGGATGTGAACGAGAGATCGATCTGAAGCAGCCCCTGTGAGACGAGGACGCCGAAGGCGACGGCGATGACCAGCCCGGCGGCTAAAACGTTGATGCCCGCCTGCCTGCCGTAGAGAATGGTAGCGATCATCCCCGCGCTGAAAAAATAGGAAAATCCTATGCCGATATTGCTTCTGGCCGCCAGCACGACGGTCCCCATGGAAAAAAGGAAAAAGAGCAGCAGGGCGCTCTTTGTTTTGACGGCGATTCTTTTCCTGATCAGCGTTACCAAGCCGGGCAGTATGAGAAGCGGCGTATAGACCCAGACGAAGACGTCGAAACCTATCATCGCGACCTGATAGACGAGGGACAGGAACAGAGGAACGGAAAAAAGCGAATAGGAGATAAGGGTATTATCGACAATGCCCGCTCTTATGTCGCCCATCGATTTGTATTCTTCAAAGAATCGTCTCAGCTGTTCGTGCTTCCTTTTCGGCGTTTTCGAGGAAGACAGCAGCAGCAGCGCGACAATGGACAAGGCTATGGCCAGCAGTATCATGGTGTTGATCCAGCCGGGATGCTTCTTTTCCTTTGAGATCTGGGGCATCAGGTAGCGCTCGAAAGCCGCATAGTAAGCGCTATTTTTATCTTCCCGCAAGCTTTTAAGCCGTTTGTCGAAGAGTGCGACGAGGCCCGCGTTTGCGGGCGAGCCCTTCCTGAACGCGTAGCGGATCTGCGATGGGTTGAAGATAATGGTTGTTCGGTACATGCTCTTGTCCGCTTCGTTCATCAATCCGAAAAGCCTGTTTACGACGGCGGCGTCGACCTGTCGATCCGCGAGGGCCTTGAAGCAGTCCTCGTAGGAATCGAGGTACAGGAAATCACACGTGATCCCGTAATCGGCCGCCATCGTGACAATGCCATGTTCGCCTGTTGTATGGATACTGTCGCGCATGACCGCCACGGTCTTGCCGTTGAGGTCAGTGATCGTTTCGATTGAGCTGCCGGTCACGGCATATACCACCGCCCAGTTAAGAAGAGCCGATTCGTTATTAAAATCGAAACTTTCTGCCCTGTCGGCCGAATAGGCCACGTCGGGCATCACGTCGATATCGCCACTGGCAAGACGCGCGAGGCCTTTTTCCCAGGTTCCGGAAATATATTCCGGCTTGATACCGGAACCCTCAAGAATCGCCTCGAGCAAATCGATGTGGAACCCATAAGGTTTTCCAGCCGGAGATATGCCGATTTTGGGAGGGTTTTCATAAACGCCAATGCGAAGTACGGAAGGCAGGGCGATTGGTTCGCTGGAATAGGCCGGAAACAATATAAGGAAGGCTGAAGCGAGTGCCAGAAGAAATATTTTCAAATAGTCCTCCTACGCCAATTGCTAGTATAGCAGGTGGAAATGCCGCGGCAAGACGCATTTAGAAACATTCCTGCATGACGCGCAGGTTTTGCGCGGAAGTCTGGGCAAGCCTTCCCCAACATGGGCATGAATGCTATATTCCTTATGCCGCATTTTCTGCAATCGATCGATGTAAAAAAGCTTGGTTGCGTAAAAAGGAATTCTATCCATGGACACAGGGCATAGAACTATCTATCTGGAAAGAGAAGCGATTTTCCCGCTCCTGATAAAAATGAGCCTCCCCGCCGTCGTCGGCATGATGGTGAACGCCCTCTACAATATCGTCGACACAGTCTTCGTCGGCCTGGGCGTCGGGCCTCTCGCCATCGCGGCTCTCGCCATCGTGTTTCCAATCCAGATGATCGTGTCGGCTGTCGCCCAGGCGATAGGCGTCGGCACAGCGTCCATCGTTTCCCGCCGGCTGGGCGAAAAGCGTCCTGAAGAAGCCGCGAAAGCGGCGGGAACAGCCTACGCGGCGGTGACGGCCGCCACGGCGATCCTCGTGGCGATCCTTTTCCTGTTCATGCGGCCTATTCTCGGATTCTTTGGCGCGAGCGCGGAAATCATGCCCTTCGCCATGGAATATACGGGCATCGTCGGCGCCGGTTTTTTCTTTTTCTCGCTTTCGATGTGCGCGAGCAACCTCATCCGCGCCGAGGGCAATACCAAAGCCTCGATGATCGGCATGCTCATCGGCGCCCTCCTCAATACCGTCCTCGATCCCCTCTTCATCTTTGGTTTCGGCATGGGCGTAAGGGGCGCGGCCATCGCCACCGTCATCAGTCAAATAGCTTCCTGCGTCTATCTGTTTGGAATGTACGCGAAAAAAAAGACGGTTGTCCCTATTAAAAGGGCCAACCTGCGCATAGACCTGGGGCTTCTGGGCAAGAGCGTCGTTCTCGGCATTCCCTCCTTCATCCAGAGCGCGGGCATGAGCATCCTCATGCTTCTCGTCAACACGACCTTGGGCCAGTACGGGGGCGATGAGGCGATCACGACCTACGGGATGGTGCACAAGCTTCTCATGATCGTCATCATGCCCATCCTCGGCATCGCCCAGGGCTTCCAACCCATCGCCGGCTACAATTACGGCGCGAAGCGTTTCGACAGGGTACGCACGAGCCTCTGGACAGCGGTGCTGACGGCGTTTTCGATCGCGCTTTTCGGCTACGCCTTCATGATGCTCCTGCCGAGAGTCGGCATGAGCTTCTTTACCCATGATGCCGGGCTAATCGCCTCGAGCGCCAGGGTCTTGAGGATTGTCGTGCTGTTCATAC
>JBAZWK010000109.1:0-2821 GCA_041660365.1 Candidatus Shapirobacteria bacterium
TTTTTGTCGGGATCGTGCTCTTCGGCGCCTGCTACGCGATGCGATCGCGCAAACATATCACCTTCTCCTTGGTCTACAGCAAGCTCAAGCCAAAACCCGCGGCCTTTAGCCGCCTTGCCGGCGACCTGATCATCATGGCCATTTTCATCATTCTCTTAATCCCTTCGCTGAGATACTCTCTTTCCCTTCATCTACTGAAGACGACATCCTTGAAGATCAACTACACATACATCTTCCTCCCCTTCATCTACCTGGTTCTGTCTGTCATCGGCTACACGATCGTCGAGATGATTGAAGATTTCAAAGTCCTGCGCGGCAGCCTCGCCGACAGCGCCGCCCACATGCGGGAGGAATATACAAAATGAGCATAGCCCTGCTTGCGGCATTGATCATCTTCATCCTCATTTTCCTGCTCAGGATGCCCATCGCCCTGGGGATGATAGCTTCGGCGGCAACATATCTCCTCATTGAGGGGCAGGACCTCGGACTGGTGATCAACTTGATCGTCAATACGTACTATATCAATTATATATTGATCGCCGTGCCACTCTTCATGTTCACCGACAACGTGATGAACTCCGGAAAGGTGACCGACATGGTTTTCACGTTCGCCAACGCGTTGTGCGGCAGAATTCGTGGAGCCCTGGGGCAGGTGAACATCCTGGGATCGCTGATATTCTCGGGCATGACGGGATCGGCCATCGCCGACGCCACAGGCCTCGGCAAGATAGAAATGGCCGCCATGAAGTCGAACGGCTTCGATGACGCTTTTTCCTGCTCCATAACCGCCGCTTCGGCTACCCTGGGACCGGTATTCCCGCCCTCCATCCCCCTCATCATATACGCCATGCTTTCGGGAACATCGGTAGGCGCCCTTTTTATGGGGGGAATGGTTCCGGCAATCCTTTTGACGGTAGCCCTCATGGTCTATGTCGCCATAGTCTCGAGGATGCGAGACTATCCACGCAGCCCACGATTCAGGATAAGGGCCCTTGTGGCGCTGACGATACGAGCCATCCCTTCCCTGCTCACACCGGTGATCCTGCTCACAGGCATTTTTACGGGCATGATGACGCCTGCCGAAGCCGGAGCCATCGCGGGACTCTATGCCATTCTCATCTCAATCTTCGCCTACAAGTCCCTCTCACCCAGGGAATTCTGGAACGTCGTGAAGACCTCCATCCAGGATATTGGCTCCGCGAGCATCATCATCGGAGCGGCCGCCATCATCTCTTATATCATCGCGAGAGAAGGAATACCCACCAGCCTCGCGGCATGGTTTATATCCATCTCTTCCAACAGATACTTCTTCCTCTTTCTCGTGAATATCGGGATCCTCATCCTCGGCATGTTCATCGACACATCGACGATCCAACTTGTTTTCGTTCCCATCCTCTTCCCCGTGGCGCGCGCGCTGGGCATCGACATGGTCCACTTCGGCCTCGTGGTGACATTCAACATGACGATAGGCCTCTTGACGCCGCCCTTCGGAATGCTTCTCTTCATCACATCATCCAATTCAGGCACCCCCCTGAAGGATATCGTCAAGGAAGTTTTCTGGCCTCTGCTAGCTATGGTAATAGTATTGATCGTCATCACCTACATCCCGGACACCGTGCTCTTCCTGCCCCGGGCGGCGGGATTGCTGCGCTAGAGCGCCGGGCTGTCGGAATCCCTGGCGGGAACTTGGTTCTGACGTTCCGCGGCTGGGCTCCGGCCCGCGTCCGCGTGTCCACTCGAGAATTCGGGATTCCGCAGGATATCCCGCGGCTTAGATCCCTGGGATGGGCCGACGATGCCCCGCTCTTCCATGAGTTCGACGAGACGGGCGGAGCGGTTGTAGCCTATTTTCAGCCGGCGCTGAATGAAGGATGCGCTGGCCTTGCCCTGCTGAAGGACAATCTCCAGGGCTTTCTCGAAGAGCGGATCCCCTTCCCCGTCATCGAAGAGTCCCGGTTCGGCGTTCTCCTCGTCCTCATCGTAGAAGATCTCGTCGTCGATATATTCGGGTTCGCCCAACGTTTTTACATGGGCGACGCATCGCTCAACTTCTTCCTCGGATACAAAGGCGCCCTGCATGCGCACGGGGAAGGGATCCTGTGCGCCCGAATAGAGCATGTCGCCACGGCCGAGGAGTTTTTCGGCGCCCACCATATCTATGATGATGCGGCTGTCGAACTTGCTCGCCACCATGAAGGCGATGCGCGAAGGAATGTTGGCCTTGATGAGGCCCGTGATGACGTCGATGGAAGGCCGCTGGGTGGCGAGGACGAGGTGGATGCCCACGGCGCGGGACATGGCCGCCAGGCGGGCAAGGGTAGCTTCCAGCTCCTTGCCTGTCGTGGCCATGAGGTCGGCGAACTCGTCGACGATGACGACGATATAGGGCAGCTTCTCCTGGGCGAGGTTCCGCTCCTTTACGCGCTTGTTGAAGGTCTTGATGTCGCGCACGCCCGCCTTGTCCAGAATCGAATAACGTCGCTCCATTTCGCAGATGCAGTACTGGAGAGCCTGGAACGCCCTCTTTGAATCGGTGACGACGGGCGTGAGGAGGTGGGGAATGCCGTTGTAGAGCTTGAGCTCGACGATCTTGGGATCGATGAGGATGAGCTTCACTTCCTCGGGGGTCCGCCTGTACAGGATCGAGAGGATGATGGCGTTGACGCAGACCGACTTGCCCGAGCCCGTGGCTCCCGCGATGAGGAGGTGGGGCATCTGCGTGAGGTCGCTGAACTGCACTTCGCCCGAGATATCCTTGCCCAGGGCGTAGGGAATCTCCATCTTCGCCGTCCTGAAAGCCTCATGCTCGATGATCTCCCTC
>JBAZWK010000110.1:0-2806 GCA_041660365.1 Candidatus Shapirobacteria bacterium
TTGCCCTGTGCGGCGCGGGCCGACATCGTGGCATCGGCGTCGTTCGGCACGATCAGCATGTCGATCGTGATGCCGGGATTCTCGCTCACGAACTGGGCCACGAGCTTCTTGAGTCCGTCCTGGTTTTCCTGCTTGTAATAGTACAGTTCCAGTTTCTGGGCCTGCACCATTCCGGCTAACGCAAAGAGCACGAGGAGAAGGGATACCATTCTCTTCATAAAAACCTCCATGTAAACCGATTTACATAGATAATATCATACATCGCCACTTTGTCAAGCGACGAATGAAGAAGGACGGTCGGCCTAGTATGAGGTAATCGTGAATGCGAGGATATCCGAGTATCTTCCCGCGCTGTAATTCGTCACGTCGCTCAAGGTTATCGTGCTGGTGAAGCTCCTCGAACTGGTGCCAAATCCCGTGGCGTTGTATCTACTGGTATTGTACTTATAAGAGCCCGAGGCGAGGGGGATGGTTGTCGTGCCAATCTTCATGGTGTAGCCAATCTTCTCATTGACCGGCGATATGGGAGCATCGTATCGCTCGTGGACGAGGTATCCGAGGTTGACGGAACGTACATTCAGGTAATATTTGAAATTGGACTGTACATAGATATAGAACGTTTTGGGAGTCGCCGCGGTGACTTCGTCGAACGCGAGCTGGAAAATCTCGGGTCCCGTCGGAGTGTCCCGAAAGAACACGGTCGCTGTCGTACCGACGACGTAACGAAGCACTACCGTCGCGGTCGAAATGGGCGCCGTTGTCGGATCGCCCGGGGTGAAGGCTTCCTGCCTTAGCCGGAAGGTGATCGGCAATTCATAGGTTCCCGCGGCGAGCTGGCTGTAGTGCACGAATACCGCGGAAAAATAGTACGTGCGCGTCAGGTTGTTCGACAGAAAGCTCCCTGTTACGACATTGGAGCTTGCCACGTTAGCGTCGCCTATGCCTGAAACGTCCCATAGCATGAAAATTGGGCTTGAGGGGTTGGTAGTAGAGCCCATATAAATTTCCGCGCCGTCGATATAAACGAGACTGCTGCCGCCTGACGTGTCATAAAAGCGCCAGTTAGCGTTGCGAGGATATACCCCTCCTACCGAATCGGCGTTGGGGGCAAGATCGATCGTAAATGTAGGGTTCGTCGTAGTGCTGGTGCGGGATACGATGATTTGGCCAGTGACCCATGTCAGGGATTGATTATTATAGTAGGCCTTTGTTCCGGTTGTAACCTGCGCTGTGATGCCAAGCGTCTGAGTCTGCGCCGAAAGACCGACCACAAGAGAGAGAAACATGACGAAAGTCATTCCGTACTTTTTCATTATATTCTTCATCGTCATCTCCACTATCGACCAGCTGCTGGAGTGGCCGTGATCTCTCCGAGCTCTAGCAGGCCATCTCCATCGTCGTTCAGATTCAATGTGGATACTCCAATATCTTCTGGCCACGCTATCGAATACGTACCATTCGTAAGCCCAAATAACTGGAACATCCCGGTATCGTCAGTGAAAGTCTGATTCATGAGCGATCCATCGGCTTGCAGTATATCGCCCGCAACGAGGGTTATAGGAGCCCCCGCGGAGTCCACGAGGTATCCTGTCGCATAGAACCGTCGCTCAAGCCCCGCTTTGAACAGGAAACCGCTTCTATACCCTGGCAAAAGAGCTATATAAGGAATCGTGGCCGATACATCGGCGTCAGCTTCCGGGAAATCCATTGAGAGACGCTGCTTGCGATATGAACCTAAGGGTGCGGCGACTGGAAGTCCATGGCTCATAAGCCGAGTGCCCGCGTCAACCGCGAAAGCCACCGGCATCTTTCCCGTCGTCCGGTCAGGATCGAACACGACAAAGGAATCGTGGAGGGGTTTTGAAATCGCAAAAGAGCCTCCAGCGAACGAGATCGCAGTGCCCATATTGACCGCAAGAATCCCGTTGGGCGAGGAGAGCGGGCCACCGTAGCTCATTCCTGCGCTTCCGGAAAGAGTGAAGAGCTGGGTATCGAAACCCGAGCTGAAGGCTAGGGAAGAATACTTCGATACCCCGCCAATCGGGTTGCTGATGTTTATCCCGTAACCGATGCCACCCATGATTGGCAGTTGATCATTGTAGCTGATAGAGGTTGTGCCGTCATTGGGCTGCGAATATGATACCTGTCTCCCCGGTTTATGGGGATCGGAGGCGTTGAGCGAGAAGGTCAGGCTAAAATCCGGTGTCTCACTTGTGGCAAAGCTCACTCCCGAACCTATGGTCATGGCGGTATTCTTCGACAGAGCGAACCCAAAATTCAAAGCGAAAGTAGCAGTGTCGGAACGGGGCGTGGAGAATACCCGTTTCCATTGCCCTGAAATTCCGTAAGAGGCTGTTTTTGAGAAAGATCCTCCAAAATGCCCCGATGTAGTGAAATGAGCCTCGGGAATCGTCACGGAAGAGATGGGTTGTGGAGCTGAGAAACCCCTGGAGGCGTAGCCGATCGATGCCCCGAAATCGGATGCTTGAGGCTTGGCTGGGATGGCGAAATTATATTCCAGATCGGCTGAATAGGCAAAAATGTCGTCGCGGTTGTCCCAGGCGGTAAGCGCCGCCGCATTGAGAATAAAACCGCCTATCCCCGTTCCCGAGACAATACCGATTCCAGTCAGGGCGGAGCGAAGATCAGCCTGGACGTTCCCGACGATAGTGAGATAGGGCTGAAGTCCGTGCCTGAGATAGGCGGAGATAAATGGTTGATCGGGTTCCGACCTGCCCACCCCAGCCGAAAGACCGTAATCTGTCTTTCCACCCACAAGAAGCCCCGTCTCCACGGTTACGTACTT
>JBAZWK010000111.1:0-2790 GCA_041660365.1 Candidatus Shapirobacteria bacterium
CATCGTTGGCCTTGGAAGAAAACGATCGTGCCTGGTGCGGTCGAGTATCGCCCAAAACCCTCCTAACCGTCAATTATACTAGCGGGCTGATCGAATGAATTCTCGGCGATGGGGGGAACTTGCTTGAGGATTACAGCCTTGCTGCTCCTTCCGTCCATAAGCACTTCCACGGGAGTTTCCAGGCTCGTCCAGCGGCAGTGTTCCGTCGTCATTTTCACCGGCATCGAGCGCAGCCATTCCCAGTCGATAGAACCGCCTCCGTCCTGGGTGATTTTCATGTAACCGATATTCATGCTCGTAAGATTGTGAAAAAAGTGCGAACCCAGGGAGGAATCGACGACAAAACCGGGAAGATCGACCTCGACGATCACCTTCGCGGATGAAATCTGAGCGAAAGTGACGGGTATTCCGAGCCATCGATCCCTCGTCCCCCACCGCCCCGGTCCCACAAGGATGCAACGCTTGCCTTCTCTCTTCATGCGCGCGTCTATAGCTTCTATCTCGGCGGCCATCTCTACTGTCCTGGATCGATCGAAGGTCGCTGGATCCACCCATAGGATATCATACAGCTCCGATTCCCTGCCATTTCCCATCGTCTTGTCGGAACGAATGAATGAGTCGCTCCCTCCTACGGAATTCAGGTCGACATCGATCCTGTCCTGCTGATGGATAAGCGGCTTCAGCTGCAGAATATAAAGCGCGGGCTTCCCCGAATCCTCGTCCAGGTTGAAGGCGTACTCGATCTCGACGGGAGTGCCCATCGAACGCGATCCTATATCGAGAATCATGGAAATGGCCTCGGCGAATGGCAACGCGTCATGCTTCAGGATGTTGGCGAGGTCGATAACCTTGGGGCCGCGTCCGGATTCCCCTGGAACGAATCGAAGATCTTCCGTATCCCAGGTGGAGACAATCATGGAAAATCGGCGGTCGCCGGCAGCTTGGGCGATAGGCAATTCCGACAGGCTCGCCATCTCTCCCGCGTAGAGGTCGGGCGTGGAACTCCCCATGTCGAGCGCATGAAAATATCTCTGCGTATTCTTAAGCGACTGGTCGGGCGATAGTACGTCGAGCTTCGGATATCGGGGACAGAAGCGATGCGCGGCACCGCCGCCCACTACCCAGGTTCCCAGACCCAATCCGGCGATGCACAGGCCGTCTTCGGGCTTCGTATAGGAGACTGGATAATAGTTGTAGGACTGGGCTACCCCCGAAATATGAGGATAATAATAATTCCCGTGCGGTGAACCGACAAGTTCCTGGATGACGACCGCCATACGCTCTTCCTCAAGGTTATAGCACGCAACCTCGAAATAGGAACGCGCTTCTTTCGAGAAAAGGCTTGCGTAGATGAGTCGTATCGCATCGCAGAGTTGGGTGAGCCGCACCTCGATATCGGGATGGTTGTTGGGAATTATATACGTATCGTATATGCCGGAGAAAGGCACCATCAGCATGTCCTCGAAGAGCCCGGAAGAGCGCACGGCGAGGGGCTTTCCCGTCGCTCCGAGGAAAGCCCTGAGTCGGGATACAAGCTGGCGCGAGAGCGGAATCGATAAAAATGTGCGCTTCAAATCTCCCGTATATGGACCATAGAAAGCTGCAGCCCACAAGTTGTGCGATTCCAGAAAATTTTCGAATTCATCGATTCCTATAAAAGCCGTGCGCGGAATCTTGATGTCGATTCCATCGATATATCGCGAGAAGTCGAGATTTTCGAGCAGCGAATGGATGAAGACGATGCCGCGCCCTTTCCCTCCAACGGATCCATCGACGAGCCGGCTGACATAATTTTCCTCAGCCATCATTCCCTCGTCGAAATTGGCCACTATCCCGCGGGATTTTTCCTTTTTCACGTTGTCGAGAATTTTAACAATGAAATCGCGCATCGCCGTCAAGTTGGGGAAATCGCTTATGCGGTAAGGGCGAAGAACCTTCGCCATCTGAATTTCGCCTCTCGCCATGAGCCAGGCGGAAAAATGGTTCCGTTCGGCATGGTAGGCGAGGCTTTCGGGCGGAAGAACATGGAGTATTTCGATGAACTCTTTCATGTTTTTCGCCCTGCGAAGTTCGCTTCCATCGGGCATGCAGAACCGGAAGGCTCCGAAGCCAAGGTTTTCCTGCAAATAGCTGGCGAGCTCCATCTCAAGGGACTCCGAATTCTTGTCGGCGAAAGCGGCGCCGAGTGTATATGCTTTCTGCCGGATTCGGGGTTCACTGGACTGCACGAGGATGGGCAGATCGGGAATCCTGGCCTTCGCCATCCGTAAGAAAGCCAATCCCGCCTCCTCATCCGCTACACCCTTGCGGGGGAAACGCAGGTCCGTGATGACTGTCAGGAGACTTGCCTCGTACGTATCGAATATCACCTGCGCCTCCTCAAAGCTCGAGGCGAGCAGAATTTTCGGTCTGGCGCAAATGGAAAGGAGCTTGTAGGTTTCCGTGACCTTCTCCTCCTCTATGAGATTCTGCGTCTGCCGCAGCACGACCTTGTAGAGAACGGGGAGGAAGCGCGAATAGTAGCGCACGGAATCCTCGATGAGGAGAATGACCCTCACCCTTGCCGCCATCGTATCGGCCTGTACATTCCTCACATCCTCGATGTACTTGATCATGCCGACGAAGAGCTTGGAATAGCCGTTCCAGACGAAAATCCTGTCGATGGAATGCAGGCCGGGGGCTTTCATGTCCAAATTTTCCAGACTCGAGTTGTTGGTGGCCATGAGAAGGATGGGAATATCTGGCCAGATATTCTTCATGGATTGGGCCAGCCTGAGGGGCACATCGAAA
>JBAZWK010000112.1:0-2761 GCA_041660365.1 Candidatus Shapirobacteria bacterium
AAGGAAACAGGTTGGCTTTGCGGTACGGGGAGTCTGCGAATTCGTGTCAATCACAAGGTAGTCTTGTCGACATTCGTAGCGTATTTACTTTCCACTGATGATATAAAAGGCTGGATCTCTGGCAATGCGGTTGGAACAACTATGCCCAACCTGAATTCCTCAATTTTAATTCGCGTTCCGCTCGAACTTCCTCCTCTTCCCGAACAGCGCGCTATTGCCTCAATTCTCTCCAGCCTCGATGACAAGATCGATCTCCTGCACCGCCAGAATAAAACCATGGAAGCGATGGCAGAGCTGCTTTTTAAGCAGTGGTTTATTCATGAACCTGATGAAAAATGGGAAGAAAAACCCCTAAGCGCTATTGCGAGCTTTCTCAATGGAATCGCCTGTCAAAACTATCCACCTACTAACGAGGCTGATAGGCTTCCTGTTCTAAAAATAAAAGAGTTGAGCACTGGAATCACTGAGTCATCTGATTGGGCAACATCCAATATTGATCAATCCTATATAGTTAAAAATGGAGATGTGATTTTTTCCTGGTCTGCTTCACTCATAGTAAAGGTATGGGATGGTGATGAGTGTGTTTTGAATCAGCATCTATTCAAAGTAACATCTATGGAATACCCGAAGTGGTTCTATCTTTCATGGTGTAGATATCATTTGAATGAATTTATTGCTATATCCGCAACTCATGCAACAACTATGGGGCATATAAAGCGTGGAGACTTGGATAATGCAAAAGTTCTTATTCCTTCTCAGATCGAATTAGCGATGATGTCGCAAATACTGAATCCACTTTTGGATCGAAGAATTGTTATTTCAAAGCAAATTCGTACCCTTAAAGAATGCCGTGACACTCTCCTTCCCAAGCTCATGAGCGGCGACGTTCGCGTGGAGGCGTGATACGATTGAGATCCATTCCAACCTTTTTATCGGCACCGAACAGGATTACGAGCGCCACGTCAAGAATCAGTCCGGCTGGTACATCGTTCACGCTTGCAAGGAACCCTACCACCGAAGGCTTCTAGGTTATACGACACAGGGCGCTCCGAAGAGCCATCCTGAATACCTTTGGGCGAAGCGCGAAAACAGACCCTACCGCAACCTGGTCGATGTAGCCGATCCTGCTTACATTTCCGACGACATCGTTCGCATAACGATGAAATTCATCGATGAAGCCCTCGCTGCGGGAAATAGGTGCCTCGTACATTGCAACCTGGGCGAGAGCCGATCGCCAGCCCTCGGCCTTCTCTACCTGGCGCACCGAGGCCTTATCCCGAATGAATCCCTCCCAATCGCGGAGTGCGCGTTCATGAAGCTCTATCCCTGCTACAATCCCAAGGCCGGCATGCGGGGCTTCCTCTCACAACACTGGGAGGAATACACTGCTCGTATGTCATTTCAAGCTAAACAGGAGCTTGCGTGAGTATGCTTACTCTCACTGACTTGGAATCGCTCGTCGAGTCCACCGATGTGGAGTGCAAGGCCGCCCGGGGGAAATCTAGCGAGGGTGCGGTACCCGACAGTTTTTGGGAAACCTATTCGGCGATGGCCAATACAAAGGGTGGCATCGTCTATCTTGGGATTGAAGAGAAACCCGCAAGCGTTTTCCATGTTGTGGGAATCCAGAACGTCGAAAGAATGCTCAAGGCTTTATGGGATACTCTGAACGCGAGGAACAAAGTCAGTAAAAATATTCTCGAGCAGGATGCCATTACCGTTCAGGAAATCGAGGGAAAAAGAATAATCGAGGTAACGGTTCCCCGCGCCCGCCGCAAGGATCGACCTATATATATTGGCCAGAATCCTCTTAAGGGTACCTTTGTTCGGCGTCATGAGGGTGACTATCATCTCGATGAAGAGGAAGTGCGCCGCATGACCGCCGAAGCGGTCGAGGATTCACGGGACGAAACAGTGCTGCCGGACTTTAGGATAGTCGATCTCGATATGGAAACAATTCTGAGCTATCGCAACAGATTTGCCGCGCTAAAGCCAGGAAGCCCCTGGCTTGATGTGTCTGTCGAGGATTTTTTACTGCGTATTGGTGCCATACAGAAGAATCGCTCGACAGGGACAAATGAAGTTCGTCGCGCTGGCTTGCTGATGTTCGGAAGATTCGATGCTATCCACGATGTGTATCCCTACTATTTTGTTGATTATCAGGAAAGATTGTCTGCCGAATCCGATGAGCGCTGGTCCGACCGCTTGGTTCCCGACGGCGATTGGTCTGGGAATCTATACGACTACTTCCAGCGGGTATATCGGAAATTGACTGCCGATGTGAAAATTCCCTTTCGTTTGAGCGGCGCGACCAGGATCGATGATACGCCGATACATGAAGCGCTTCGCGAGACACTCGCAAACACACTCATTCATGCAGATTATACTGGTCGTGTTTCTGTGCTTGTGGAAAAATATCCAGACCGATTCATATTCCGAAACCCAGGGCTCATGCGTGTTTCGCTGGAACAAGCTCTTGCTGGCGGCATAAGTGATTGTCGGAACCGCAATCTTCAAAACATGTTCCGTTATGTCGGATATGGCGATCATGCGGGGTCGGGTATCCCAAAGATATTGCGCAATTGGCATGAACAGCACTGGCAGGTTCCTTTCCTGATGGAAAACAATGAGCTTGGCTTTACTAAAATTGAACTTCGGATGATTAGTCTCTTTCCGGAAGAAACGCATGAACACCTTTTATCGCAGTTTGGCTCAAGGTATTCAGAAATGCCCGAGCGCGACCGGATTATTCTTGTAACGA
>JBAZWK010000113.1:0-2753 GCA_041660365.1 Candidatus Shapirobacteria bacterium
CTCAGGATCATGGGGAGCCCCGACCTGAGACAGATCGACGGTCTCGGCGGGGCCGTATCAACCACGAGCAAGGTGGCGATAATATCCAAAGCTGACGGCCTTAATTCTGATGTCAATTACACTTTTGCCCAAGTCTCCATCGACAAGCCCTTCGTCGATTACAAGGGCAACTGCGGAAATATTTCCTCCGCAGTAGGACCTTACGCGCTCGAGATGGGCTTGGCGCCCTTCTCGGATCCCGAGACTGTCGTTCGAATCTTCAACACCAACACCAAGAAAGTCATCTATTCGCACGTGGCGACTCCTGGGGGCAAAGTGGCCTACGAAGGCGATTTTTCAATCTCCGGCGTGCCGGGAACCTCGTCCCGAATCAAACTGGCCTTCAAGGATCCCGCGGGTTCCGTCACGGGAGCCTTGCTTCCTACGGGCAACGCAAGAGACATCCTCGAGGTCGAAGGTATCGGCAGGCTTGGGGTGTCCATCGTCGACGCCGCGAACCCCCTGGTTTTCGTACGCGCTTCCGATATCGGCATGACAGGCAGGGAACTGCCCGAAGAAATTGATGGAAACAAACACCGGCTCGACATGCTCGAGGCGATCCGCGGAGCCGCGGCGTTCCGTCTTGGCTTCGTGAAAAATCCAGGCGATTCCGCCGCCCTATCCCCCGCCGTGCCCAAGATGACGATCGTCGCGAAGCCGGGAAGCTTCGTTGCCTCGAGCGGCGATACAGTGGACGATTCGGAAATCGACCTCATGGGCAGGATGATGTCCATGCAGAAGACCCATAAAAGCTACGCCCTTACCGGTGCGCTTTGTACCGCCGCCGCTGCTGTCGTCGAAGGTTCTCTGGTGCATGAAGTCGTGCGCTCGGATTTCAATCCGGCCGATCTCCGTATCGGACATCCGGGCGGCATAATCCGCGCCGGCGTCGACTTCGAAGGCGGCAAAGAAGGAATACCTACGATCCCATGGGCTTATGGATTCAGGACCGCGAGGCTCCTGATGCATGGGACCGCGTATTATATACAGGATCTTTAGCATCCTGAAAACTCAAGGAGGAACGAGATGAGGAAATTCACTCTGGCTCTCGTGGCGATTACTGTTTTCGCGATAGGGTTAGGTGCCCAGACCAAGAAAGTCGACTTCCCTAAACGTCCCATCGAAATGGTCATTCCATTCGGTGCGGGCGGGGCTAGCGACATATTCGCGCGGCAATATGCCCAATTGACAGAAAAATTCCTGGGCAAAGCGTTGACCCCTATCAACAAAGGCGCGGCGGGCACGATAGAGGGTATGACGTATGCCTACAATCAGTCGGCCGATGGGTATACGGTTTTAGAGATCACGCCTTCCCTCCTCATCATTGAGGCGCTCAAAAAAAGCCCGATCAAGTTCAGGGAAAGTTTCGAACCCCTCATGCGCGTCCAGTCGGACCTCCAATGCATCGGCGTGGCCAAGAACTCTAAGTTCAAGAGCTTCAAGGAACTCATCGACTATGCCAAGGCCAACCCCGGCAAGAAGCTCAAGATCGGAGGGCTTTCCCCCGGCGGCCTCGACGACTACATAGCCAACGGCCTCGCCGACGCGGCGGGCATCGACTGGATTTATGTTCCCTACAAGTCCGGATCGGAGATCAAGGCGGCTGTCCTGGGCGGTGAACTCGATGTCTATCAGGACAAGCTTATCTCCTTCCTTCCCCTGGTCGACTCGGGCGATATCAGGCCCCTCGTCGTTCTCAACGACATCCGCCTCACCCAGGTTCCTTCCCTCAAGGATGTGCCATGCACCGTCGAACTGGGAATACAGTTCACGCAGGGATCTTGGAGAGGATTCTGCGTCAAGAAAGGCACTCCACCCGAGATCAAGCAGATTCTGATCGACGCTCTCCAGAAAGCCTACGAGACCCCAGGCTACAAGGACATGGAAACCAAGGAAATGACCAACATCCGTCCCGGTTACGCGACCGCCGATCAGTTCCGCAAGATATGGGATGACGAGTACAATGGCTATGTGGCTATTTTCAAGAAGACTGGTGTTTTGAAATAAGAATCAGGCGCGCCTTTTCAAGGCGCGCCTTTTCCTGAAAATGCCTGCCCCGCGCAGAAGCTACGCTGTGCGGGACTGAAGGCATATGAGGCGCAAGGGGTTAGACATGGAAGTTGTGTTCACTATCGGGATCATGATATTTCTTGGGGCTGCCGGTTTTCTTTCCTTTGGAATAGCCAGGGAGACGATCGCAGGGGATCTTTTTAGCGCATCCGGATTTCCTCTCGTCGTCATCGGGATCGGATTAACGTTATGCGCTCTTCTTCTTGTGAAACAGCTGAGGGCGAAGAAGGGGAAAGGCGAAAAGTTACTCGATCTTTCCATGCCGTCCGGCAGGGCAATCGCCTATGCGGCCCTCGCGCTGGTAGTCTACCTCGCCGTCATGAATATCCTGGGCTTCATTCTATCCACCTTTCTTTTCTGCGTCGCTGAGGCATTGGTGATGGGGTACAGGAAGCGCGGCAAGCTTGCGATGTTCGCGATCCTGGCCACCGCCGGGCTTTTCCTTCTCTTCGGTAAGGCTTTCTTCGTTCCGCTCCCTCGAGGGATCGGGCTCCTCAAAGAAATCAGTTATCTGTTGTATTGAAGCAGGAGAAGGAAAACAACCATGGATAATTTCGTAAAAGCGCTGGGCTTTATAATAATTCAGCCTCTCAATCTCATACTCATAATCGCCGGAACCTTGTTCGGGATGATATGCGGGGCCC
>JBAZWK010000114.1:0-2743 GCA_041660365.1 Candidatus Shapirobacteria bacterium
GCAAATATCGTTGGAGATTTGCTTCCCCACCGACAGTTTGTGCGTGATGAAAATGTAGGTGAGATTCATCTGCGACTGGAGGTCCTGCATCAGGTTTAGTATCTGCGCCTGGATGGAGACGTCCAGAGCTGACACAGGTTCATCGCAGACTATAAATTTCGGCTTCAATGCGAGCGCTCTCGCGATGCCGACTCTTTGTCTCCTTCCGCCATCCAGCTCGTGCGGATACGCGTTTTCGACACGTTTCGTCAGGCCGACTACATCCATGAGCTCGGTCACGCGCGCGTTGCACTCCTTCCGGCCGGAGCACGTCCGATAAATCCGCATTGGTTCGCTGATGATTTTCGATACCGGCATTCGTGGGTTTATGGAAGAGAAAGGATCCTGGAATATGATCTGCATGTCCTTTCTCAAGGTCTTCAATTCTTTGCCTTTCAGGTAAGTAATGTCCTTGCCTTCAAACAGTATTTTACCGGAGGTGGAATCCAGCAGATGGAGGATGACTCTTCCAAGCGTGGATTTGCCACAACCGGATTCCCCGACGATACCGAGGGTCTTGCCTTCATCAAGGCTGAATGAAACCCCATCCACCGCGTGAAGCATTCCGTTTGGCGTTTTGAAATGCTTTTTCAGGTCAACAACTTCCAGAAGGGTTTTCATGAGGCGTCTCCCCCTACCCCTTCGGCCAGTAGGCATTTTACAAAATGGGTTTCGGATATCATTGAGATTTTAGGATTTCGTGTGGAACACAGCTCCATGCAGCTGGGGCATCGAGTATGGAATTTGCAGCCCTGCGGCAGGTTGGTGGGATCCGGCATCAGTCCCTGTATGGCCTTGAGACGTTCCGATTCGACATCGATATCGGGAATCGAGTTGAACAGGCCTATGGTGTAGGGGTGTTGTCGATTCTGGAAAATGTCCGCGATCCTTCCATATTCCACAATCTCACCCGCGTACATAATCGCCACCTGGTCACAGATTTCCGCCACGATACCCAAATCATGGGTTATCAGCAACATTGACGTATCGAACTTCTTCTTCAGTTCGCCCATCATCTCCAGAACCTGTGCTTGGATCGTAACATCGAGAGCGGTGGTTGGTTCGTCAGCAATCAACAGCAGCGGGTTGCAAGCCAAAGCTATCGCGATGACCACGCGCTGCTTCATGCCACCGGAGAACTGGTGGGGATAATCGTTATACCGATCGTTGCCGATACCGACAAGCTCCAGCATCTTGGTCGCTTTCATAACCGCTTCGCCAGAGGAAATTTTCTCGTGGAGCTGTATGACTTCGGAAATCTGCTCACCCACCGTGAGGACCGGATTGAGCGCCGTCATTGGATCCTGGAAGACCATGGATATTTTTCCGCCCCTAATTTTCCGCATTCGCTTCTCGGAAAGCTTGAGCAGGTTTTCTCCATTGAAATAAATCTCACCGCTAGTGATTTCCCCGGGGGGATCGGGTACGAGTCGCATTATCGACAATGCGGTGGTTGTCTTGCCGGCGCCCGTCTCGCCGACGAGGCCAAGCGTTTCACGCCTGCCGATCGTCAGGGAAATGCCATTAACGGCATGGACAACTTCGTAGTCGGTCTTGTATTTGACGATTAGGTCCCTGATATCAAGTATGTTTTCTGCCATTATTCCACCCGCTAGCTCTTGAGGCGCGGATCCAGGGCATCCCTCAATCCATCACCCAATGTATTCAAAGCGTAGACAACCAGCATGAGCGCTACGCCCGGAATGACCGTCATGTGCCAATAATCCCTGATATAGGTACGACCAACGGACAACATCGCGCCCCATTCGGGCGAGGGAGGTTGTATTCCCAGACCCATAAAGCTCAGCACAGCGGCCAGAATGATGGCGTTAGCCACTCCGAGGGTTGCCTGCACGATGATCGGCGAGAGCGCATTCGGCATTATATGAAGAAGGATGATCCTGAAATCACTCGCTCCGATCGACCGCGCCGCCTCGACGTATTCCAGACCCTTCTCCTTCAGCACCGACGCCCTGGTCACGCGGGCGTAGGCGGGGATGGTCGAAATACCGACCGCCAGCATCATGTTGTTGATACCGCTGCCGAGTGCCGCCGCGATAGCGATGGCCAGGAGAAGATAAGGGATGCCGCCAAGAATATCGATAAAACGCATCACTATGTTGTCAGCTTTCTCGTAAAAGGCCGCGAGGGCACCCAACGTGCAGCCGATGGCAGCGGAAAAACCGACCGCAATAAGGCCAACCATCAACGAAACACGAGAACCGTAGATCATGCGACTCAAGATATCTCTTCCAAAATTGTCCGTTCCAAAAGGATGCTTCCATGAAGGAAACTGCAGGATCTCATCGGAATTCTGGTCGTCCATCCCGTACGGCGCGATCAAGGGGCCGGCTACCGCCACGACAATCAAGAACAGGATGTAGTACAGGCCGATAACAGCCAGTTTGTTCTTGTTCAACCTCCGCCAGATATCGACATATAGCCCTGACTTCTTCTTTCTACCCTTTTCTTTCATTTAGCAGCTCCTCTTTTGCGATGACTGCTGTAGATCGATTTTATCCTCGGATCCACGAAGCTATAGGCTATATCGACGATCAGCATGAGAACGATGTACATGAACGAAATGACAAGCACCGTTCCCTGGACAGCTGGATAGTCGCGGTTGCTAATACCGCTCAGCATATATTTGCCGAGGCCCGGCATGGAGAATACCGACTCGACGAGGATAGCGCCCCCGACAAGG
>JBAZWK010000115.1:0-2722 GCA_041660365.1 Candidatus Shapirobacteria bacterium
CGACCCACTCGCAGCTCACCGACGAGCAGCAGATCGCCTCGGGCGTCACGCCCGACCTGGTGCGCCTCTCCATTGGCATCGAGAACGTGGAGGACATCATTGTCGATTTGGAGCGAGGCTTGGCCGCGGTGTGAGGCAAATCGCGCATCGAATCCATTTTCCCCTTGATCGAGGGACTATAGCGATCTCCAGGACGCGGACGGTACTCAAATAAAAGTTCACAATCCAAAAAGTCCATGCTAGGATAAAGGAGAGAATAATAATTCATTGAATTGCGCGAAGTCTAAAGCCTTATAGAAATGCAGTGGTATCCCAATGAATCGACCAAAGTTCTTGCTGTTTTTATTGTGCGTATCGATTGGAGCTTTTTTTGGCGGCTGCGATAACATCCTGCTCAATCACAACAATGAAGAATACGATAGCTGGTACTATGCCGCTGAGGGCTATGAGGGAAGTCCGGGAAGTGAAAAACCTACGGCGATCAGTATACTCGGCGGCATTACCGATATCGATGGATGGACGATCGATACAGGCAATGTAAGTTCGAAATGGCGCTCGAAGACCTATTACAGGCCAAAAGGCCTTGCCCGGCTTGATATAGGCTTCTCGGCATCGATCCTCGATCTTCATTGGGAGATTGAGGGACGCATCGATATGCATATTTACGTTAATGGCGAGCAAGCGGCTTCCGCGAAGATATATATGAAGCAATCAAGTAATGGTGGATATATCTCGTCATTCATCGGCGACCCGACGGGATACTCAGTTAAATACCGTGGGAACTGGACGACGGGCGGTCATCCACCTGTTGATGCTACTATTTATCGAGAAGGCGATTTAGTTGTCATCAAAAGCAACGAAGGCAACCTGCAAAAGATTGGCTCCATCCTGACGGGATGGAACACCCAGGCTGATGGTTATGGACAATCCTGGGATTTTGGCGATGTAGGCATTATGCCTGACGGCAATGTTGTTCTGTATGCCGAGTGGGAGCGGGAAACTCCATGACGAAGCTATACTTCATCATCGCTGTGCTGCTAGGCTTGTGCGTTCAGCTCGGAGCCGATCCTCTGGCCACGTCGCCCACGGATGTTTACAAACCCATGAGCGTAGAGTTACGGGTCAATGTTGTAGGAGGGGTCAGCGCCAACTTGGGAGGTGTCAACCAAGTGGATGGACAAGGTGTCGGCTATTTCGTGTTCAACGACGCGGATTATTTCCAGGGTATTGGGCGCTATCATCTCATGCCTTCCCCTCGGGCGGGTTTCGATTTCGATGTGCGCTTGAACGGGAAAAACGACTTTCTTTTTGGGTTCGCGTGGGATCAGCGTATCTTGCGCTTTGACTATATTAAAATGAAAGCGCCCACCGATCTTGAATATCACTCTGACTTCAGGTATCTGGAATTTTCCTTGGGATACGCAAGAAACATAGGAAAGAATAACTACTTTATAGGCTTGGAATGGCAAAAGAATATACTCTTATACAATGATTCCTATATTCGGTTCGACAGCAATGACTATCTCTCCGTCCTTGAAGACGCGATTGGCTCTGAGTCGGTAAGCCTATTCTTCGGACGAAGGTTTGCGCTTCAGCGGCATGAAGAACTGAACGCGAAGCTTGGCGTATACTGCGATACAACGGCGATGTATCCATTAAATAACAATGGACCGATCGCCATGGTTTTATTCTTGGGGCTTTCGCTCGATGTATCCTGGTCAATGCCAGCGCTCTAAATGCGGTGACGGCGACGCGGGATCAGATTTGCCGGATGCTTGTACCTGTCTATTCGAATCGAGATATTCCGTCGATCGGTTGGCTTTTTGCCGCTATCTTCCTGCTATGGTGTTCTGCGTCCTCGTACACAATTTCAATCATATAATATTCGGGGGAGGTATTCCCCGAGGAGGCTGTTGTATAGACTGCCAGATTGGGAGATACGCCTTCCCCTTGGCCTAAGAATAATCCATAGATAGAATCCGTTCCATCGAAAAGCATGTAGAACGGCAGCGATTGCCCCAAGGAGTTCTTGGGCGTTATTTTTGCGCTGCGCACTGCAACACTTGAGGTGCCTATGGATTTGAATAGAAAATTTGCATTGAAATTCTTTGGGCTATCCAAGTAATAGCCCCAAGCCCAGAGCTTTGCGTCCATTTTGGGTTGAAAAAGCAAAATATTAGAGCAGCTCGTCGCTAGAATCGCGCAACTCAGCGCGAGAAAGTTGCCAATGACGTATTTTTTCATAGCTCTCCTGATGGAAAACAATTGGCAATCATAAATACGCGATTGAGAAATGTGCGGATTACCGCTTCTTCTCCAGCCGCTCGAGCAGCATCTTGAAGGCTGAGCCCTCTTTTTTGAGTTCGCGCGAGCCTCTCGTGATCTTACAGAGCGAGAGGCCGAGATCCTCGGCTATCCTGCGCTGGGCCGTGCCGTGGGAGAGTTCCTTGACGAGGGCCCAGCGTTTGGCCATTTCGTCGGCTTCGGCCGGGGTGAGGAGCGAATAGAGGAATTCTTCGATGAGGGCCGCGTCGGCGCCTTCGAGGGCGCGGGCCATCTCCGCGATATTGTGACGCATCAGTTCCGGATTTCTGGGCATTCCCCTACTATACCATTATTTCCCGTTTTTGTGGGACGCTTTTCGCGCGGCTCGGCCTCACTCCATCTCGAAGACGACAACCACCGAGGCGTTTACCTCGATGCTGCCCGGGGAAAAGGCTTC
>JBAZWK010000116.1:0-2720 GCA_041660365.1 Candidatus Shapirobacteria bacterium
TCCCGTCCTTCTCCGAGCCCGATCAGGATTTCCCTTGCGGCGTCACGGAGCAGCTTTTCGGCGATTCGCATGATTCTTTCACTCCTCCACGAGGCCAAGGGTCTGGAACACGGCGTCGAGCTTGTTCAGCTCCACGCTCGAGACGCCAGCCCTGAGCTGCGCGGCCTTTCCGTCCTCGAACTCCACGCGCTTGAGCGATTTGGCGAGCACGTCGGCGCAGTCCTTGGCCGCCACGACGACCATTCCATCCTCGTCGCCGAGTATCAGGTCGCCCGGGAAAATCGTCGCGTCGCCGAAATTGAGGGGGTAATTGATGATGCCCAAGGTAGCTTTTGTCGTTCCCCTGATGGCGAAACCGCGGCAGAACACCGAGAAGCCCATCTTCGCGATTTCGACGGAATCGCGGATCGTGCCATCGATGGCGAGACCGCCCAAGCCTCGAGCCACGGCCGCCGTGGCCATGAGGCCGCCCCAGTAACCGAAATTGTATGCCGTGCCGACGCTGGCCACGATGATGGAGCCAGCCGGAGCGCGCTGCAAAGCCTTGTGGAGCATGAGGTTGTCGCCTGGAGCGCATTGCACGGTGTAGGCAGGACCGCAGATCCGGTTCCCCGGCGCCGCCGGTTTGATGGCACTGTCGATATAGCCCTTCCTGCCCGAAGCCTCGTATACCGTCGCCACGTCCAGCGACCTGAAGGCCTCGATGATATCGGGAGAAATCGGCTGGGCCGCTTTCAATACGTGCGTCATACTGCCTTCCTGTTATTGACCATCATGCGGTCAATACTTATGAGTGAACGTTGGAGATGAGTCCTCATGGCCTTTTCCGCCTCATCCGCGTCGCCGGCGATGATGGCTCTCAGTATCACCTTGTGCTCTTCGCAGGTCTCATGCAGCCGCTTCGCGTCGAAGCGCGACATGGAATACACGCGTATGCGGATGATGTGGTCGAGAATGGTGCCGTAGAATTCCGAGAGGAAGCTGTTGCCGACGGAATTGACGATGACCTCGTGAATCTTGTAGCCGGAGAGAAGGGAGCTTCGCAGCCCTTCCACGCTCGCGTTGTTGAACGACTCGTGGCTCTCGAGGATCTCCACGAACTGGCTCCTGTCCTCCAGGCTGGCGGCGAAACGCGCGGCGGCGCATTCGTAGATTTCCCTTATCTCGAAAACCTCGCGGATGAGCTCGAGGCTGATGTTCGTAACAAAGCAACCCTTATTGGGGACGATGACGACGAGCCGTTTCCTTTCGAGATGCTGGAGAGCCTCCCGCACCGGCGTCTTGCTCACCTGGAACTCCGCGCAGAGATCCTGCTCGTTCAGATACTCCTGCGGCTTCAGCTGATGCTGAATAATCCTGTTCTTGAGGATCTCGTATACCTGAACCTTCTTGCTGAGGTTTTCCTTCACTGGCGTTTTTACTCGCATACCCTTCACCCGCCGGACACCGGCTTGGTTTGGAAATTTTCGGCAGTCTGCCGAAATATCGCCGATATATCAGTTGTACTCTCGCACTGCTTTTCGATTCTGTCAACATAAATAATCCCAATATTTCATATCGTCTTTTCGTTATCGATAAAAGAGATATGCGGCAGGATACGACAAGCGAGCCTTGGCAATATTACTCCAATATATCGGTAATATATTGACATATCCCGGAATGCGTTTACAGTGTAATGGAATGGAGGAAACGCAACCATGAAAAAGATAGCGAGTTTTTTGAGCGAGAATATCGACGGCTTCCTGGCGACGCTCGAGGATGGCCAACCGCGGGTGCGCCCCTATCAGTTCATGCTGGAGACCGAGGGAAAACTCTGCTTCAGCACCAACAACACGAAAGAAGTATGCATACAGCTCAAGGCCAACCCTTCGATGGAATTCGCCTGCTCGAACGCCAGGGGCGGCTGGATGCGCCTGCGCGGCGCCGTGAAATTCACCAATGCCATCGACATAAAGGAGAAGATCCTCGCCAGGAGCGACGTGGTGCGCGGCATCTACAAGACGAGCGATCATCCCAATTTCGAGGTATTCTACCTCGATCACGGATCGGCGCAATTCGTCGAGGAGAAAGGGCAAGCGCCCCAGAAGCTGGAGTTCTGAGCATCATTTTCCTGGATATTCGTTCAATGAGCGCTTGATCTTATCCCCGAGCTCGAGAACAATGGGGCAACGCCTATTGTCGCGGCGAGGTGGATAACATGGGATCGCGCAGAATTGCCATCATCAATGGCCCCAACCTGAATATGCTCGGAAAAAGGGAAATCGGCATCTATGGCGGTAAAACCCTCGAGCAGATATGCGATGAGATCAGGCACGAGGGCGAACGGCAGGGAATTACTCTCGAATTCTTCCAGTCGAACGTGGAAGGCTTCATCGTCGACTACATCCATTCCTGCGCCGGCAAGATCCAGGGCTTCGTGATCAATGCCGGCGCCTTTACCCACTATTCCGTCGCGCTGCGCGACGCGCTCGGCGCCGTGAGGCTTCCGGCCATCGAAGTGCACATCTCCAACATCTACAAGCGCGAGCCCTTCCGCCACCTGTCCTATATCGCGCCCGTCTGCGCCGGCCAAGTATGCGGATTCGGCTCCTACAGCTATATTCTGGGGCTCCGCGCCCTTCTGGAACTGCTCGACGAAACCGAGAGAGAATGAGGAGGAAGCGTGATGAAGAAATTCCTGGCAATTTCAGGCCCGAACCTCAACCTTCTGGGAACGAGGA
>JBAZWK010000117.1:0-1302 GCA_041660365.1 Candidatus Shapirobacteria bacterium
AGTAGACAACACTATTCAGCTTGGGCAGGAACTCCATCACTTTGTACACACGACTGGCCAAGGGCTCCATGGAAGCGGGACTGCCTGCGGCGAGGTACTCCTGGCTCAGCACCATGAGAGCGTATAACGCGAGCTTGGTGGCCGCGATGAGCACGCCTTCCACTACGTACAGGCCAAAGGCCGTCAGCGCCAATCCTTCGTTCTGTTTTTTGACGGCCAAGTAGAGCATCGCGCCAAGGAAAATAACGCCGGCCGCCGTGATCAGCTCGATGAAAATGTTGAGCCGGGCAAAGGACACATTCTTGGCGAGATTGGCCATGATCTGACCGATTTCCAGCGGCTCACCGAAAGCCTTTACCCCCGTGGCTCTGGGGAGAATGAAAACGCCGGCCGAAAACGATGTGACGAACTGGATCAGGAAGGCCAAGCCGAGAATTCGCGATTTTTTGTAGTGCGTGGTCATGCTGTTCCTCCTTCTTTTGTCTGATTTTCCACTCTCTGAACCGAAACGAGGGTCAGGCCAAGGTCCCTCACTTTTCGAATCAGGCCGTGGAGGGCTGCCTGATCGGCAACCACCCCGGTAAGGAGGATTCCGCCACGGGTTTCCCGGACAAGGTCAAAACCGCAGAACCATTCGTTCCATTCCGATCCTAAATCTTCCTGAATCCGGATGCGGTAGACGGCGGGGCTGTTGAAATTCATTTCCTTGTCCATGACGGTCCCTCCTTGCGCCAAAATCTAGGCGATAGAAAGAAGATGGAACATACCTCCTAATGGGTATTCGAAGGGGTATTTGAGGGAATATTGAATCCCTTCACGATAAGCCAGACGGCAAGAACCAATTCCTGGATCATTATGGGCATGCAAAGCACCGAGCCGACCGGAGAGGAGGCATCGATCAAGTCTAGAATGCCGGCCATGTTCGATATCGTCATCAGCAGAAGACTCGCCAAGCCCCAGACCGAGAGCCATCGCGGCACGAGCCGGGCTTTGTAGAAAATAATGTAGTAGCAGGAAGCCCCGATGCAGAAAGGCAGGAAGTAGGCAATAGTGAACCAATCATTCACAGCCTTGATAGCCGCACCGGCAGACTGATACATCGAGACGAGCGGACTGCCTGCCTTCACGAATTCCTGGCTTACGGCCAGGAGAGCCATAAAACCAACGGCGCTGACCATCTGGAGCGGCCCCTCCATGAGGCGGAACCCCATCGCGGTCAGCGCCAGACCCTCATTGTACCTTTTCAGGACAGGGTACAGGGCAATTCCTATCCCGGCGCAGGAAAGACCCATGACCATGATG
>JBAZWK010000117.1:1312-2720 GCA_041660365.1 Candidatus Shapirobacteria bacterium
GGGTGGGCGGCCATGGCCGACAGGTACTCCGGGGACATGAGTGGCTTTCCCCAAAGTGCCATCGCAATGAGTATCGGTACGGTTCCCAGGACGAGCAGGACGCCGGCGATCCGGGCTTGTGTCTTTGAGTTGATCATACAATTCCCTCCATTGATTAGCTTTCGGGCACAATGATAGGGAATACCGTCACTAGTCGCGTAGACACAAAAGTGTTGATTTGAGTGTTGTTTGAGTGTCGGCAGACGGGGTAGAGGCTCTAGAGGAGACCTAGCTCGCGGGCGCGCGCCAGTGCCTCGGTGCGGCGCCTGACATCGAGTTTGTCGTAGATCCTGCGGTTGTGGCCCTTGATGGTATCCAGGGCAAGGAAAAGCCGCTCGCCGATTTCCTTGTTCGACAGCCCTTGGCCAATGAGGGCGAGGACTTCCAGTTCGCGCTGGCTCAAAGGCTCACTCAACCCCTGGTTCCCGGGCGGAATATCGCCCTGGTCCTCTAAGGCAAGCGCCAGCAACGCCTGAATTTCGATCACGCTACCCTTTCGACCACCCTGCTCGGCTGCCGCAAGGAGGCGCTCAAGGAATCGCATCGTCCCACCAATGGAGCCATCCGGGGCTGTCCTGTATCGGGAGATGAGAACCCTGGCCAAGGTTATGTGCTCGAATTCACGCAGGTAACAAAGATCATCATCGACGGACAGACCACGCTCAGCCGCCCAGCCAAGAGCCTCGGCCAACTTGCCCTGAGCACACCAGATCCGTGCCTTCATGGCTGAGACGGGACGCACGACGGGCAGGGGGGTCACGATATACTGGCGTTCCGCTTCGTAGAGCAGATCAAGAGCGCCGCCCAAGTCTCCCAGAGCCTGCTTCAGGAGAGCTTTAGCAACGCAGAGGCGATACCTCCACCCCAGAAGTTCGCTTTTTCGGGTTAATTCCTCACCTTTCTCCAAATGCCCGGCCGCGGATTCAAGATCGCCGCGCTCAAGGCACAGCTCACTCAATGCCCGATAGAGGTCGGCAGCATCGGGAGGCAGGGGCTGGCCCCGATTAGATGCAAATTGCAGGGACCTCAGAATCGTGTCTTCCGCCTCGCGAAGATCGCCTTGTGCGATCCTGATGTCGGCAAGGACAAAGGCCGTGCCGAGGGCATCAGGGATATTCCTGGCTGTCCTCAGCCTTGCGGTAAAGTCACTAAAAATCCGGCCGGCCGCCTCCAGGTCTCCGCTCGCCCAATAGCTTAAGCCTAAAAGCCCGCTTATCTGTCCGCGCCTATCCTCGTCCCCGCCGGGCAAAAGATCGAGGGCCAGCCTTGCGTACTTTACGGTGCCGGAAAGATCGCCGATTGCCTGAGCGTGATAGGTGCGGGCGACGGCTATTGTCGCGGGCAGAGACTGAAACTGACCCTGGTCCTC
>JBAZWK010000118.1:0-2705 GCA_041660365.1 Candidatus Shapirobacteria bacterium
TCTTTCCGAAAGGAAAATATTCCTGCCCTGGGAGGCCGCGGTGACGGGAGTATCCTATGAGGTCGCCTTCGACGCGGAGATCGAATAAGTGATACTATTTTCATAGTCGCTATCGAATTATCCTCACATGGTCTCTCTTGACATCCACGCGATTAGCAAGTATCTTTGTTATATTATTTGGGCAGGCGTACATTTTTGCGTGCCCGACAAAAGTAAGCCGCGATAGATCGCGGCAATGGGGAGCCCGATACGAAAAAGTACCTCATTTTTATATTTATACTCGGTGTGATATTAAAGGATGCAGCTGCCATAGATGTAGCAAAAAACCTGGATCTATATATCGATATTCCCAAAATCGTTTCAATCATCCAGCTCGATGACATCGATTTTGGCGAGATACCATTTTCAGGAGCTGTTATAGAAAAAACCGCCATACTTCGAAGCAACCATTATTCCTGGTCCCTTTCGGTATATGCCGAGCGTGGTGAATTGACCCTATACAATAATGAGACGGCAAATTACTATGAGGGGATGGACACGATTCCGTATATTTTTACTTTCAATGGATCAGATCCGGAACCATCCCAACGAATCGTGTCAACAGGCTCCTTGCCCACATCTCCCGGTGACGCCCTCATCGCTACATTCAACAGAAAAACAACCGGAGGCAAAGATGGCGAGCCCTTCCTCTACTCAATTATTGTACCTCCTTCCACCAGCGACGCAAATTGGGACGCGGGTGACTATCAAGAAAAATTGATTATGACGATAACCGCCAACTGAGCAAATCAAGCGAGGAAACATGAAACAGCACTATTTTTCACGGTCTGGTTCCATTCAGCGCGTTTCTATTCTATTTATTTTTTTAATGGTGACAGGGTTCGGCGTACAGAGCTTTTCCTTCTCCCCCATGACGGTATCGATAACGCCTTCCGGTTCCGGCGCGGTTATGACCTATCGGGTTTCCAACGAATCGGACCAGCAGACCGCCGTTTCGATCAAAGTGGCCACCAGGGTGATCGATCCCTTAGGCAAGGAAACGATGGAACCCGCCGATAAAGTCTTCCTGGTTTTCCCCTCTCGGGTGGTGCTCAAGCCCAACAGCTCGCAGAACATCAAGGTGCAATACCGGGGGAATCCCGCGATTACTTCCGAAGCGGCCTATCGCATCATAGCCGAGCAGCTGCCCGTCGACTTTACAAAGTCGACGACATCAGGGGTGAGCATCCTCCTCACCTATGTAGCGGCACTCTACGTTACCCCCAAGAACGCCGCTCCCAAGCTTCTGATCTCCCAGGCGATTGGAGCCCAGAAAGAAGGGGTGCAGGGGATTGAGGTGACCGTGAAGAACGAGGGGACACGGCACGCACTCATCTCGAACCCTATAATCAGGATACACCGGGGCGAGGCTTCAAGCCTGGAGTTTTCGGGTGAGGCCACGGGTGGCATCGACGGACAGAATATCCTCGCGCTTTCCGAAAGGAAAATATTCCTGCCCTGGGAGGCCGCGGTGACGGGAGTATCCTATGAGGGCGCCTTCGATGCGGAGATCGAATAGGCTATACTTCTTTCTTCTAGCCATTCTTCTTTTCATGGGAATCGGCCTTCCCTGTCCTATATCCGCTCAGAGTACTCCAGAATTTGTCATTCTGGAGCAGAATATCAATCCCGTTCCCGAGGGAGAGGCAATAATAGCCCTCAACATCAACAGGGTACGTTTCGGAGATGTGGAAGCCCGGATTGAGATGGATGACCCTTTCATCCGGGTTGCCCTGCTCCGCGAAGCCCTCGCCCCGGCTTTTTCCAAGGCTCAGATGGAACGTATTTTCTCGGGAATTCTTTCCCGGCTTGAATGGGCGGGGATAGCCGATCTTGAAGCCGCGGGTATAATCGGACTATGGGACATGGAAACGCTCAGCTACTCCATAACAACCCCAGGAGAGTATTCCTCGCTCACGGAGCTGGATTTTTCACCGCAGATCCCGATAACCGAAACAAATTTCCTGAAGCCTTCTCCCATAGCGGGAGTCGTCAACTTCAACATCACTGGGACCGCCAACTTTACCGAGGCCGGGACAGCGTTGCCTCTCGCGGTCAACGCCAACGCCCTGCTTAACCTATTCTCCGTAGCTATAGAATCGAGCGGCTCCATGACTTATTCAGAACCTTCCTGGTCCTGGTACTTCTCCGACGCGAAAGCTGTCTATGACCTGCCTTCAATCGAAGGCAGGCTCAACGTTGGCATGGTGGGCGGAGAAGGAATCGATTATCAGTCAAGGCCGGAACTGTACGGCATCTCCCTGCGCAACCTTGAAAACTTCAGCCGCTACGATCGAAATTATTCGCCCTCTATGGCTTTCACGCTCCAGAAACCTTCGAGGGTGAGAGTCAAGATAAACGGCAATGTCGTCAAGGTCATTAACCTGGACATGGGCAACTATCGCTTTTACGATCTGCCTTTTGCCTATGGTCTCAACGATTTCGAACTTGAGGTGGAAGATGGTACATCTTCCGAAGGCACATCGGTCTACCGTCCCGCGAAGAAGTACGTAACCGTGGAGACGGGACTTCTCGTGGGAGGAAAGACAGATTATGGCTTTTCTGCGGGGGTGGGGAGGTCGGAAACCGATCAGCCATTCATCTCTGCCTATCTAAGGCACGGGCTTCAGTCCTATCTCACTATAGTCGGGAACATCCAGGCTGAC
>JBAZWK010000119.1:0-2704 GCA_041660365.1 Candidatus Shapirobacteria bacterium
AGCCCGCCTGGCCGACATGAGATCCAGCCCGTAGGCGGCGAAGAGAGGGTCGAGAACGTCGAGGAGATCGTAGGCGCTCTCCTTGAGGGCAGCGTTGCGCTGCTTGAGCACCCTTTTGAAGGAGCGGAGCGTTTCGATATAGGACAACGAGAGCATGCCCGCGCACTGGTCGAAAAAAAAGCGCCGCCGCTCGGGGTCGCCGGCGGCGAAGCTGAAATCCTCGTGGCAGAAGACGACGGCGGGATTGTGGAAGACGAGTTCCTTCCTGTCCTTGAGCGGTCGGCCGTTCAGGCGTATTTCCTTGGTCTGGCCGTCCATGCGCACCGAAATTTCCTCGTCGAGGTACTCTTCCTCGCCGTCGCGCGACCAGAGACCGGCGAGCCCGAAGCCCGTGCAGCCGGATGCCGGAATCTGGGCATCCACCGACCCTCTGAAAGAGGATCCATAGCAGAGATAGTAGAGCGCCTCGAGAAAATTGGTCTTGCCCTGGCCGTTCTCGCCTATGAGGAAAATTCTGTCCGCGTCGACATCGATTTCACCGTCTTCGAGATTCCTGAACGAAGCGAAGCGTGTCCGCCTGAAAGGCATCAGTCGATCTGCATCGGCATGACTATGTGGAAATAGTCACCCCTCGGTTCGGGCCGGAGCGTGATCGCGCGCGAGGTGTCGCTGAACTCGACCACCAGGTTTTCGCTGTCCAGCACGCGCAGCGGCTCCTCGATATACCGGTAGTTCAGCGCTATCGTCGCGTCCTCGCCCGAGTACTCGCAGGGAATTTCCTCGCGCGCGGCGCCTATCTCGCTCTCTTCGGAGGAAAGGACGAGACCGTCGCCCGACAGGCTGAAGTACGTTCTGTTCGATTTCTGCTCCACGAAGATCGAAACGCGCTTCAGGGCTTCCATCAGGTCGCTCTTCTTCACGGAGAAGGAGAACTGCTGGCTCTGGGGAATCACCTTCTGGTAGTTGGGGAACTGCCCCTCAATGAGGACGCTCGAAATCTGGTAGCTGTTGAAGCGGAAGAAGATGCTCTTGTCAGTGATGGCGACGGATATCATGCCCTCGTCCGAAAGACGCTTGTTGATGATGCCGAGCACCTTCGTGGGGATTATGACGGGCCTGAAATCAGGGATGCTGCCCTCGAAATCGTGCTTGACGTAGGCCAGGCGGCGCCCGTCGGTGGACACCATCACGAGGGAACCTTCGGGCGTCTTTTCCATGAAGACGCCGTTCATGAAATAGCGGGTCTCGTCGGTCGATACCGAGAAAATGGTCTGCGTTATCATTCGCTTGAATTCCCGAGCGGGAATATCGAAGAAAAGCTCGGACTCGGCCCTGGGCAGTTCGGGAAATTTTTCGCCCGAAAGCGTCTTCAGCTGGAATCTCACCTTCCTGGCCAGGGGCTTCAGGACGACTCTTCCCTCGTCCTGCTCGACGGAAATCTCGCTGTCGGGAAGGGAGGAGAGTATGCCCGTCAGCTTGTCGCAGAAGACGGTGAGGGAACCGGGAACGACATCGCCCACGGGGATGGAAGTCTCGAAGCTCACTTTTACGTCCGTAGCCCTGATGAGCAGCCTGGAATCGGAAGCTTCCAAATAGACGTTCGACATGATCGACAAGGCGTTTTTAGAGGCGATCACTTCCTGGGCGAAGGCTATCTCGCGGAAAAGGCTCGTTTTATCACAGGTAAATTTCATTCGTTCCCCCTGGGATGAACATAATCGATGCTTATTCTACCAGAATTATCGTCATTTTGAAACAGAGATCGCATCTTTTTTCTGTTTCCGCCTCTCTATTGATTCTCTTTATAGTTATATAAGAGAGTAATAATAGTAATAAGAACAGGTAATATGTGGATAACCACTTTAAATACATCCAATACAATAAATTATCCATTGTGCATAACATGTTGAAGAATTGTTCTTTCCTTCCACAGTATCCACAAGCGGGCGCTTTATCCACAGCGGCAGGCCGGTTCTGCACCGATTGCGAATGCTCTCTATTTCGCCTCGCTTTGCCTGGCGTCGCGCAGGAGTTTCTGTATGGAAGCATCGAAAGAGGGATCGAATTTCACCATCTGCTCGATCTTCTGGCAGGAGTGCATCACCGTCGTATGGTCCCTACCCCCGAACTCCACGCCGATCTCCGTCGTCGAATATTCCGTCACTTCGCGGATGACGAACATCGCCACCTGGCGCGCGAGGGCTATGTTCTTGCTCCTCTTCTTGCCCTTGAGGTCGGAGAGGGAAAGCTTGAAGAAGTCGGCGACCATCCTGATGATCGAATCGACGGTGATCGCGGAATGCCTGTTGGTGTTGAACATCTCCTTGAGGAGATTTTTCGCTATATCGACCGTCAGGTCCTTGTGCACCAGTTCGGCATAGGCGGTTATCTTGGTCAGGCAGCCTTCGAGGTCTCGCACGTTCGACGACACGTTTTTCGCGATGAGGTCGATGACGTCCTCGACGACCGTCACGTCCTTGCCCGACTGGATGAGCTTCTGCTTGAGTATCGCCACCCTCGTCTCGTACATGGGCGGCTGGACATCGACGACGAGGCCCTTGTCGAAACGGCTTTTGAGCCTGTCGGAAAAGTCCTTCAGTTCCTTCACGTGGCGGTCCAGGGTGAAGACCATCTGGCGTTCCGAGTCGTAGAGGGCGTTGAAGGTATGGAAGAGTTCCTCCTGGACGCCAGGCTTGTTCTGGAA
>JBAZWK010000120.1:0-2688 GCA_041660365.1 Candidatus Shapirobacteria bacterium
CAGAGAACTCATCCAGAAGTCCCTAGCCCTCCCCTTCCCCCGCTGCCCTCACGGCAGACCTATCTGGGTCAAGCTGGACAGGACGATGCTGTACCGCATGGTGGGAAGAATAACGGCATGAAAACCGTGAAGATCCTCTGCGTGGCCGATGAAGTCGACCTCCTCGTCTATTCATCCTCGATTCGGGAGCGCTTCGGCGACATCGACCTCATCCTCTCGGCGGGCGACCTGCCCGGGGAATATCTCGGTTTTATCGCCTCCATGCTGAACAGGCCGATAATCTCGGTCGCCGGCAACCACGACCCGGACGATCGCGTCTCCAGGAATTTTCTCTCAGGAGGCCAGGGCGTGGATTTTTCGCAGGAAAGGGACAGGATGGGTCTGGGGCGGCTCTCCTTCGCGATAAGAAAAGAAGCGGGTGTATCCGTCTTGGGTCTTCCGGGATCGATGCTCTACAACGGTGGCGTCAACCAGTACTCCGATTTCTCGATGAAGCTCAGGGCATTCCTGCTCGCCCCCCGTCTCCTCGCGCGCAGGCTGCTCAAGGGCCGCGCCGTGGATATAATCCTCGCTCACGCCCCTCCGAAGGGCATCCATGATGGTGTGGATCGATGTCATCAAGGATTTGCCGCCTACAGATGGCTCATACGCCTGGCTGCCCCAGCCTTTTTCGTCCATGGTCACGTCCATGTCTATGACAACAGGGAACTCAGGGAGGCAAATCGTGGTGGAACCGCCATCGTCAATGTCTACGGGCACAGGGTGCTGACCCTGGAAATGGAGAAATGATGCCCAACTCCCTTTTCGACGATGCGGCTGAACACGACTTTCAGAAGGCGCAGACGCGCGCCTTGCTCTCAAGGCTTTCCAACGTTTTCAAACCTTCGCGCGAAGAACTCCTTCCTTTCGACGCGGCAAAAAAACTCCTGCGGCCTGAAGGCGAAACCTACACCGGGCTCTCCGCCGTTCCTCTCGACAAGATAGTCGGAAGCGAGGGACGCTACAGGGATTTCAACAGGCATTTCCTGCCGCGCAAGGAATACCTGCGGCAGCGATGGGTGAGCATAGATAAGACTCACTACGAGGATATCAACCTGCCGCCCGTCAGGCTCTATGAGATGGGAGGCGTCTATTTTGTCCGCGACGGCAACCACAGGGTTTCGGTCGCCCGTTCGCTCGGGCAGGTGGAGATCGACGCCGAGGTTGTCTCCCTCCAGGCAAAAATACGGGTCGAGCCCGACATGGGCATGGATGAGCTGAAACAGGCCATCATAGAATACGAAAAGAAACAGTTTTACAGCGAAACAAAATATGTCCAGACAACGGGCAAGGACGATCTCACCTTTTCCGAGCCGGGCAGATACGACACGATCAGGGAGCATGTCGCCGTACACAAGTATTTTCTAAATCAGGATGAAAGCAGGGAAATCGATCTTGCGAGCGCCCTTCTCTCCTGGTATGAGAATGTATATTCGCCCATCATTCTCGCGATAAAGGAAGAGAAAATCCTTTCCCTCTTCCCGGGCAGAACAAGCGCAGATCTTTACCTCTATATTGTCCGGCATTGGGACGAACTCAAGCATGTCCGCAAGAAAGAGATAGGAATCGGCTACGCTGCGCGGGATTTCAAGACAGGGGTAGTCAGGAAGCAAGGAATCCGAAAAAACCGATTCTGGAAAGCGCTCGGGAAAGTCTGGAAAAAGTTAAATATTTTCCAGATTCATTGGTAACTTTCCCGATAATGCGTTATTTTTAATAGTGCAGGACGACAGCGACAAGCTCTTCATGCACCTTCTTTTGCGTTGACCGCCGGGTATTCCTCCTTACCCGGCGGTCTTTTTATGCAGGCGCCATGCAAGGTTGACATTACGCCTGCCAAGCGTATATTGTATCTCGTATTTTCAAGGAGATTGTAATGGCACAGGTATCCAAGAACGCCCGTACTTCCAGCAGCACGCACCACTTCTACTGCCCCTGCGGCGGCGAAGTTAAGATGAAAACGATTTTCGAAAACGGTAAAGTGAAGAACATTGCCGAATGCGAAAAATGTAAACGCGTAGAGCGAAAGCCCAGCGATTTCAGCTGATTCACCCAGCCAGCGAGTCTAGCCTCGTTGGCTAGACTTCCCTCTCTCCATTTCCAGCGAATCCTCAATCAGAGTGCGCGATTTTTCCAGCGTCGCCAATGCTTCTTTCTTGTTTTTCGGGGCAGGAAGAAGCGTGAGAAAGCGCGCCGAATAGGGCGTTTTCCCAAAGCATCGGAAAAAATCCCCTAGTTTCGCCACCTGATAGCCGCCTTCCACAGCCACCACGAGGACGGGCAGCGGTTCCACTTCCAGTATTTTCCTGAAGCCAGCCGAATGAAATTCGCCGAGTTCCCCCGTCCTCGAGCGTGTCCCCTCGGGGAAGATGGCGGGAATCGTGCCCTCCCTCTTGCATCGTCTGGACATGGCGCTCACGCTCCGGACCGCCTGGAGCGCATCCCCCTTCCGCCTGACGAGACAATGCCCCGAGCTGCGCAGCAGGAGCGAGATGAGCGGTATCCCCCATGCCAGTTCCTGCTTGGCCACAAAGCGGGCTCTCCTGCCCTTCGGCAGAAGGTGCATGATGATGGGAATGTCCAGAAGGCTCTGATGATTCGATACGACGATGAAACGCTCGGGCAGGCTTCCCCCAAGCAGGTTCTCAA
>JBAZWK010000121.1:0-2686 GCA_041660365.1 Candidatus Shapirobacteria bacterium
TGCGCAAGTAACGCAGAGACCAACAATAGGCGGTGTTCCTCCCGATACAAGCTCCTTCATTTCCTCTTGAGCCCGATCGAGGTCGTATTCCACATAAGGACAAAACTCCAGGCACTTTCCACATAAATTACATTTTTCTTCGTAAAACATTGATTCCTCCTTGGTTATATAAAATATTATCACCCGGCTCGCTATTTTTCCCGAGGGTATGGCCAGGCCATGATGCCGCCTTCCATGACCTTGACGTTTTTCCAACCATTCGCCTCGAGGATGAGGGCTGCCTCGTACCCACGCAAGGAAATCTTGCAGTAGCAAATGATCTCGGTGGTTTTATCCTGTGGCAGCTCAGCCAGACGTTTGCGAACCGCGCCGAGGGGGATGAGAGTTTCTCCTATGCCGAGCCGCATGACTTCGTATTCATCCGCTCCGCGGGCATCGAGAAGGAAAGGCTTTTCTCCCGCGTCGAGTTTTCGCTTCACGTCAACAGCGGAGATACCCTTCAGTCGCCCTTTTATCTTGTTCTGCATAAGGTGGCCTGTCGCGATGAAGTGGTCGATGGCGAGAGAGAAGGGCGGGGCGTAGGGTAGATCAGCATTGACAATATCTTCAACGTTCATGCCACCCTGTATGGCAAGTGCCCACTGGGCGATCTGCTTGGCTGCGTTCCCGGGACCCACAACTTGAGCGCCCAGAATTTTGCCCGTTGTCCTGTCAGCCACCATTTTTGTGACGATGAGCTTTCCTTTCATGAAGCCGGGCAGATCCGTGCTCGCGTTGACCACGGCGACGGCCTCTGGAAAGCCATTCTTTTTCGCCGCCGCTTCAGACAGCCCTGTCGATCCCGCCGAAAAGTCAAAGATCTTGCATATGCCAGTTTGGATCGTACCGGGGAAGGTGACGGAGTCGCCGAGGATAGCGTTTTCGCCCGCGACTCTCCCCTCGAGATTGGCGAGATCGCCGTAAGGAGCGAGGATTTTTTTGCCGGTGAGCCTGTTGGGAATCTCAACGCAGTCGCCGATCGCATAGATATCCTTGTCCGAGGTCCGCATGTACTCGTTGACTTCGATTCCACCCATCGTGCCTATAGCAATGCCCGCATCTCTGGCGAGCGCGACATTGGGAGTCACTCCTATCGCGACGACGGCCAGTTCACATTCGAGCTCGGTGCCATTCTTGAGCTTGATGCCAATGAGTTTGCCGTCCTTGCCGAGGAATTCCGCCAGACCATTGCCGACGATGATATTGGCTCCCTTGCTTCGGACATGATTCTCGACGAGCTTGGCCATGTCCCAGTCGAGGAAGGTAAGAATCTGCGGGAGCATTTCGATGACGGTGACTTCGATACCCGCCAGGTGGAGAGCCTCGCAGGTTTCGATGCCGATCAATCCGCCGCCCACGACGACGGCTTTCTTGATTTTCCCTTGATCGCGGACGGAGCGGAGAAAGTCTGCGTCCTTCATGGACTGGAGAGTCGTTATGCCTTCCAGATCGATGCCGTGGATGGGCGGCATTTTCGCGCTAGCGCCAGTCGCGATGATCAGCTTGTCATAGCCGATCGTCGTGGTTTCTCCCGTCACGAGGTTTTTGTAGCTGACGGTATGGCCCTGGGGGTCGATGCTCGTCGCTTCGCTGTTGGTTCGAGCATCGATCGCCTTGGCGTTGAGGTAGAATTTTGGATTCCTGACAACGCCAGCCGGCGTGCAGAGGAGCTGATCCCTATCGTCGAAAGTGCCTCCAACGTAATATGGATAACCACAGGACGCCATCGAAAGATCGGCTCCTCTTTGAAGGACGATGATTTCGGCGCTTTCATCCAGCCGCCTGGCTTTAGCCGCGGCTTTAGGACCAGCGGCCGATCCGCCGATGACCACGATTCGTTTTTTGCTCATTGTGTTCTCCCGCATGATTTTTATTTCGAGGGGACTATGACGTCCGCCATCGCTTCTCCCAGATCTCTGCCGGCTTTCGTGATTTCGATACGAATGCCCGCGGCGTTCAGCGCCGCCGCCGCCTTCGGGCCTACCTCCGGCGCGATGAGGACCCCTACTCCCTTTTCAGCGAGAAAAGCCGCGGCTCCAGTGCCGGCGCCATGTTCGGCGTTGATACCCTCGTTCGCGGCGATCGTGTAGCTTGAGTCGGCATCATTGTAAAGCGCGAAATTCTTCGCGCGTCCGAAAACTTTTCCAACGGTTTTCCCATCGTCAGTCGGTAATGCGTATTTCATAGTGTCTCCTTTATTGTGACGGCTCTTGGCTCTTTGCGCCGTATGGTAAAAATCACTCCCTTGACCGCCTCGATCGTGGCCATGATCCGATCGCCAACCTCTCCACCGATAGAAAACCAGGTCTTCCCCGACTCCTCGGCAGCCCTCAGCGCAGGATCGAAGGGTATTTCGCCGGCGAGAGGAATGCCGGTTTCCACGAGCATGGTGCGGGCTCTGGAATCCATGTCGGCGCTGAGACCAGTCTTGTTCATGATGGCGATGGATTTTCTTTTCATTGAACGAACGAGGTCGACGAGTCGCCGCGCGTCCCTGATACCCGACGCGCTGGTTTCCACCACGATGATGGCAAGGTCGACGCCGCTCAGCGAGGCGATGACAGGGCAGCCGATTCCGGGCGCTGAATCGACTATGATGACACTGGTCTCGCCGGCTTCAAGTTCAGCGCGGTCGCGGACGACCCGG
>JBAZWK010000122.1:0-2673 GCA_041660365.1 Candidatus Shapirobacteria bacterium
GGGCATCGGAACTTCTCGTATCTCGAATTTCCCTGGAGAAGTGAGAACAAGGGCTTTCATGGTCTTTTTTTCCGAAGTGCTCATGATTTTCTCCAACATGGATCCAGAATCCAGGACACAGGATACACTCATCTTTTTTACCTGTCAAGAATTTTCTTTTTTTTGGGGCAGATTAGTAAACCGAATCTCTATAAGAAGGGGAACCGCCTAATAGGGTTTCGGATCGATGGGATTGAATTTTTCCTTGGCGTGTTCCAGCGGGTTATATAGAAGATGCAAAAGTGGCCTCTGCCGTACGGCAGAGGCCACCCTGTATCGCACCGTCCTAGAAAGCGTATTTTGACGAAATGCTCACGTAGCTCCTGTCGTTGAACTGTCCGAAGTCGCCTTCGGCGTCGCCGCCGAAATACCGGCCGCGCAGGGCCAGTTCGGCTTCCCCGATCGTCAGCACGATACCGGGTTCCACCATGTAATCCATCTTCTCCGCTCCCAGAATGCCCAATAGTTCAAGCTTCACTGTATCACGCATGAAACTGCGCGAGAGGAGGGCGGCGACCTGCGTCGTTGTGATTTTAGTACCGGATTCGATGTCGAGAGCGGTTGTTATCTTGTCGTGGTTGAGCCTCACCTTGCCCATGGCCTGGACATTGAGGTTGATGGCAGCGAAGAGGTCCCTGTCGAAGCCGGCCGACCAGACGATCGCTTGATTGTAGGTGAGAGGATCATCGCCCAGCCAATCCTCGGTCAGGTTGGCACCAGCCTCGAGGCGAACATTGAAGCCTGCCACAACGGTTGCCAGATCGACTCCCATATGATGGTAACGGTTATAGCCGATTGTAATGGGAGATAGTGAACCCAAATACCCAGATAGGTCAAAATATGGGGTTGGGAGATAACCATAGAAGTACTGTGCTCCCAGATCCATCCCCTTCAACACAGCCGTAAAGCGCAAGCCTGCTTGTCCATAATCAAGGCTTTTCGTATCTGGAAGAGCGGCGAATGAAACACCCGGCAACTGCTGAAGTGTGATGACTTGCGAAGGTGTCCAAAGACCCGTCATTGCGATCCTGTCCCCCTCGAACCAGGGCAGGTATACCAGGTCTGCCGAGAACTTCTCCCCCAAGCTTCGCGTCAGGCGCAGCATGGGTACGGCGATCTTGCGATCCTTTTCGTCACGCAGGGTGAGGTCGCTAAGGTTCCGGGGATTGAGGACATCGAGGACGCTCAAAGAGTCGGCGCGGCCCCATGCGGCACGCATGATGCCACCCTGGATCGTCGTCTGTCCCGCGAAGATACGGAGCCAGGCTTCATCGAGGATGTCGGAAGGACTGGCAGCGAGGAGCTTTTTGTCGAGATTGACGCCGATGAAGGCATCTGACTTCGAGCCAGAGGCTTCCACATCGAGTTTCGCAGCCGGCAATGCCGTACTGTTCGTGAAATCCCCATCGACCAGCTCGCCGGGAAAAGCCAGGATTGAGAACGAGACTTCCCCTCCCAGCGTCGCGCCGGCACTGGCGGGCGCGACCTCAGCGGCCGGCAGCCCCAGATCGGTCGCGCCCTCCCCGAAGCCGAATTCCTGGGCGCTGGCTCCTGTAACGCCGAACAGTAGAAGTCCCGCGATCAGAAAAGCCGAAACGGCGAATTTTTTATCCTTGATCATCCCTTTCTCCTTCATGGGCGGCCTGTCTGGAGATAGCGCTCGGTGAAAACGCTCGCCGGGATCGGGTCGTCGTATTTCATGATGTCCATGTAGATGGTGGTTGAAGTCTTGGCCTGGACTGTCGTCATCCTAGTGACGGTGGGCGTGAGCCTTCCCTGGATATCCTTGACCTCGCTCATCTCCATCACTTTGACAAGGTTGCCTTTCTTGTCGTACAGCTCCATCTTGAGCGAGATGTGCGTCGCTTTTTCTATCCATGCCGTCATGCGCGAGTATTGGTAAGCGCCATCCTTGGGTTTGGCTTCGATAACCCAGCAGGGCTTTCCGCCCAAGCTCTCTTCACGCAGCAAGCTGTAGGTGTCGAGATCGACGTCGCGGTCGGCCGACGCTACGTCGTCGTAGGACATGTCGGTGCCCATGAAGCTGGCCGATCCTTCGCTCGCGGCGATTCGGCGCACTTTGCCCAGGGCAGGCAGGAATATCCACTGGTCGCCCTTTTTGCCCTCCTCGGCGATGGTGAGGAAGCGTGTTCCTGCCACCGACGCGGGCTTCTGAAAGACGACCATGGTCTTCGTCACGCCGCCAGCCGTGCTCGTGTATTGATCGACGAGGCGCTCCGTGATACCGCCGTCCTTGGCGCTGATGACCATACGCGCCCTTGTGGATACGGTGTCGGCTTTTATCCGATCGCGCGACGCCTTCATGATCTCGGCGGCGCTCTGGGAATAGGCCAGGCTTGCCGCGAGGCTGAGGGCCGCGAGAAGGCAGATGAAACGTTTCATTGTGCAACCTCCATAGCGTGTCATGCCTTGTCGGACGGCAGGGGCCGCCGGATGAAGGCTGGATTTACGGTGATGAGAAGGACGGGAAGAAGGGTGAGGCTGACGAGGGCGCTTGTGGCCATGGTCAGCGCGATGAGAAGGCCAAGTTCGGCCAAGATGTTGAACTGCGAAAACGCGAGCACGCCGAAACCAGCGCCCACCGATACGGCATTGAACAGTATCGCCTTGCCC
>JBAZWK010000123.1:0-2639 GCA_041660365.1 Candidatus Shapirobacteria bacterium
CGCCGTGGGGACACTGGATATGTGCGGGAAAGTATGGAGGTTCCAACCTTCATTATTCAACACCCAGTGAATAATCAAACGATGTCCGCGCTCAAGGCGCGGCCGTGCGGTCGGTCTCCTGACTCGAAAGCATACCTCTCGGACTCCCCGGCCTTCCCGCTTTCGCAGTGGCCGTGGGACAGGTTCCACGCTTCCTTACAGTGCCTGGGGGCGTGCCGGTATTTCACCAGCTTCCCGATTAAGCCTATTGGCGCCGCAACAAGGCTACTATAGGGATGTCGCCTGAACCTGTCAACATATCGTATACTGGGAATATTCGAGAGGAGCCCCCGGTGATACAGGTTTTCGGAACGAAACCGCGAATGCGACAAAATAGCATCATCAAACGAAGCATTCACAACCAGCTTGGCAGAAGTTTATAATAAATTGTGCCTACATTGATGTGATCAGATTCTACAGGATATCACGATGGAGCGAAGACCCACATGACCCCGGAAGAACTTGCCCTTGTCCTCTCCGAAGGCGAAGGTTATCGTATAGAATTCAAGGAGCAGATGTCCAATCTCGATAAGGAGATGGTAGCTTTCGCCAATGCGTCGGGAGGCTTCATCTACCTGGGCATCACGGATGACAGGACAGTCAGGGGATTCTGCGCCGACAACAGAACCCGGTCCCAGATCCAGGATATTGCCCGCAACTGTGATCCGCCCGTTCGGATCATCATGGAGGATTTTCAGAACATACTGATTGTGGAAGTGCGTGAGGGTGGTGACAAACCCTACCGCTGCGCATCGGGTTTTTATAATCGCACCGGTCCAAACTCCCAGAAGATGAACCGCGACGAGATCGTAGAGTTTGTAAAAACTGAAGGAAAAGTCCGCTTTGACGAATTGATCCACCGGGACTTTTCCGATACCGATTTCGACGAGCAGAAGTTCCAGCGTTTCTTGAAGTTGGCGGGGATAAGCCCTGTCCTGGACAGCCGGCATATCCTGAAGAACTTTCACGCCCTCGACATCCAGCAGGGGCAGAATCTCTACTCCAATACAGCAGTGCTCTTCTTCGCTTGCAATCTTGCGAATCACTACTTCCACACCTGCGTCACCTGCGCGCTGTACAAGGGCAAGGATAAGGTCACGGTACTCGACCGTAAGGATTTTAATCGCGATATCGTGGACAATATCGACGAGGCCATGATCTACCTGAAACAACGACTGAACCTGCGCTACGAGTTCGACGGCTCGCCAGCCCGGAAGGAAATCCCCGAAATACCCTACGAAGCCCTGCGCGAAGCGGTGATCAATGCAGTCATCCATCGGGATTATTTCGAGAAAGGCGCCAATATAATGGTGGAGATCTTCGATGACCGAGTAGAGATCACCAGCCCCGGAGGCCTGCCCAAGGGGCTCAAACTGGAAGATTTTGGTACGGTGAGCCTCCTGCGCAACCCCAACATCGCCAACCTGATGCAACGGATCGACTACATCGAAAAGATGGGGACTGGTATTCGGCGCATACAGAACCTGCTCAAGGAAGCTGGCCTCGCTCCACTGCGCTATGAATTCTCAGGGTTTGTGCGAGCAGTATTCTCTCGTTTAGTTACCCCGCAAGTTACCCCGCAAGTTACCCCGCAAGTTACCCCGCAAGTTGATTCGGAAAAAATTGAGCGAGTCTTGGCTTTTTGCATAGAGCCAAAAAGCCGAGGTGAGATCATGAATCACTTAAAATTGAAGGATCGCGAGCACTTTCGGTTGGGGGTCCTTAACCCCTTGATCGAAGCAGGTTTACTCGCGCTCACAATACAGGAAAAGCCAAAGAGCCCTAAGCAGAAGTATGTTGCGAAGTAATAGAAAGACACAAGGAGCCACTATTGGGCGCATCCACTATTGAAGAGCTCGCCACCATACGGGCTAAAAACGCCTTCATCATCGACATGGACGGCGTTATCTATCACGGCAACAGGCTCCTGGCCGGCGCCGCCGAATTCGTGGCCTGGCTCAAGTCGAACGACAAGAAATTCCTCTTCCTGACGAACTCGAGCGAGCGCTCGCCCGCCGAGCTATCCCAGAAGCTGGCCAGGCTCGGCATCGAAGTCGATTCAAGCCACTTTTACACGAGCGCCCTCGCCACGGCGGCATTCCTCGCGAGCCAGAGGCCACATGGCTCGGCCTACGTCATCGGCGAGCCCGGCCTCATCAACGCCATGTACGAAGCCGGTTATACGATGAACAACGTCAACCCCGACTATGTCGTGGTGGGCGAAGCGAGATCCTACAATCTCGATACCATCGAGAAGGCCGTCTCCCTGGTCTTCGGGGGAGCGCGCCTCATAGGGACAAACCCCGACCTCACCGGCCCCACGGAAAAGGGCATCATGCCGGCCTGCGGCTCCCTCCTCGCCCCCATCGAGCTCGCCACCGGGCGCAAAGCCTACTTCGTGGGCAAGCCGAACCCCCTCATGATGCGCCACGCCATCCGGAAGCTGGGCGTCACCCGCGAAGAAACGGCTATAATCGGCGACAGGATGGACACCGACATCGTCGCCGGGATCGAATCCGACATGGAGACCGTCCTTGTCCTCTCCGGCGTAACGGCCGCCGAGCACCTCGACAAGTTCGCCTATGGGCCCCGCCACATAC
>JBAZWK010000124.1:0-2637 GCA_041660365.1 Candidatus Shapirobacteria bacterium
CGCTATTGCAATTGCAAATACGTTCTGTTATATTACTCGCTGGTTGGTGTTTCATTTGTAGGTGTCCCACCTGTTCCCATTCCGAACACAGAAGTGAAAGCTTACAAACCTGATGGTACTTGCTGCTTCGGCGGCTGGGAGAGTAGGGTACGCCCGCCTTATCAAGAATTCCCCTTAAAACGGGGAATTTTTGTTTGCTTTTTGCTATTTGACTTTTTAATAAAATAGGTATATAATATAAGTAGAAAATTACAATATATTAATCACTAACTAAGGGAGGTTTCCTTGAAAAAATCTTTTTTATTTTGGTTCCAAATTGTTATGGCGTGGTTTTATGCCGTGCCACAGATTTATGGAATTCTTTCCGGCAGAACCCAGGGATTAACTCTGATTTTGTATGTGAATTTTTTAATTTATGTAACCCTCAATCTTTTTTTGGCTTTAGCGGCTTACAAAAAAGATCGAGATGTAATTAGAAAATATATTGTGGTGGTTTTTTCTCAATGGATAATTTTCTTGATCCTGATTTTATTTTTAGGATTAGGAAAAATAATTTGGCGGGAAAGCGACACAATTATTTCGGTGGTGATTTTCGGACTTTCTGTTCTTACAGTAATTAAATTCAAAGGAATTAACGATCCTTTCAGTAAGGGTTGGCTAGCGGTTTGGTTTAAGAGTGTGCCTCAACTTTGGTTGGCTTACACTATTTATTCCGCTGGTGGGGGAAGTGGATTGCCGGTTATAACTTTGATTGCTGGCCACCTAACGGCAATTCCTCGTTTGGGGAATGTGGTTTGGGCTGGTTATCGTGGAGGTTGGGATAAACCGACCAAAGGGCTTCTTTTAGGAGAGTCCATGAATGTTCTAACTTGGTCGGTGGTTACAATAGTTTGGTTAATTTACTAATAGGAGAAAAATATGATTACGACCGTAACTGTAACAGTTACATTACCTTTTCTTCTGGTTCTTTTTTTCTGTATTGGCTTCTTCTTTTTGGGTGGCGAAATTTTAACATCGATTATCTTTTCGATTGTTATGGTTGCCCTCTTGAAAATGTTCTTTGGAAGAGATTAGGTAGATTTATTAAAGCCCCGTCTAATAGATGGGGCTTTAGCTTTGACATTTTTAGTAAAATAGTACATAATCTATAGTAGAAATAATAAATTTATTTATTTTAAAAACTTAATAAGAGAAGGAGTTCGTTTTGAACAACCTTGTTGATTTTCTTTCGCACACTGTGGAATATGTGAATCTTGGTTGGAATGCGCCCACCATAAGTTTTGTGGGTACCATCTTCTTAACAATTTTTCAGGGTTGGTCGCTATTTAAACAAAGCGCGGCCATTTGGAAAAATCGTTCGGGAGAACCGATTTTTACTAGTTTGTTTGTATATTCCGCAAGTTATTCTGGGATGTTAGTTGTCTACGGAATTTTACAGGGAAGAATAGCTAATATTTTTAACGGACTTTTGTTTATCCCGTATCTAGTAGTAGTTTTTTCTCTATATAGATTTAGGAATTTTAGTCAGACGGATAAATTAGCTTCGTTTATTTTCCCCCTGTTGATTCCAGCAATGTTTATTTGGGAAAGTTCATATGGACGGGAGTTGTTTTTTTTCTTCGGAGCGGCCTTGGTCGTAGTTCCAATTATTGGTCAAACTCGTAAATTATCGCGAGTGGGCCAAGTTGGATCGATTGAACCGAGTTACGTAATTTCCTTAATGACCTCTAATTTGTTTTGGGCGGTCTACGGAATTTCTACCGGAGATTGGGCGATGTCCATTTTGAATCCAGTCTCATTTGTAATTTTAGTCTGCTTCTTAACTTGGTATTACACATTCAAAAAGTTAAGGGTAGAGAAGAAAGGAGGGTAAGGTGAATACGAGTTATAGTAGATTCAATAATATTTATTCGGTAATTGCGGTGGTAACTCCGGAAGGAATACCACTAGTTAAAGATCTAAACAAAGCCCCCGCTTACTGGAAATTTCCGGGTGGGCACGGCGAAGCTAGTGAAAGTGCAGTGGACTGCGCTTGGCGGGAACTACTGCAAGAAACTGGCATAGATGCGGATTTTTTTGAGTTCGAGAAACTTCACGAAGAACAAAAAGCCGACCATAAATTAGTATTTTTTATGGTGAAGAGGGCCAAAGCCCCCAAAATAAAACTTTTTGGAGAGGAAGGTGAACAAGTTGATTATTTTCCATTGGAAAAGATCTTGGCTTTGCCGGATTTTTTCCCGAATCACTTTCCGCTCTTGGAAATTTTAAGGACAAAGATTTAAACAAAAATCCCATACTGATATTAGTATGGGATTTTTTATATGTTGGGGATCATTGAGATTCTATTTTTAAATACTGTAAGTGGATTATTTTTTGAATTAAGCGAGGTAAAATACCAGTTATAACAAAGTTGCCAAGTTGAATAGCGGCCCAGAAGCGTCCAATTGGCAGAATGTAGGGATAATTTCTACAGGGATATTCCTTAGTTTTTTTATTGTTTAAATTAGCCAGTAAATTTTTAGCTGCCAATTTACCTTGAGTAATTGCGACGCGGGCGCCGGTGGAGCATCTGCCTTCGCGAAAAGCTATACCATCGCCAATCGCAAAAACAGATTTATTTATTTGTAAGTTTTTATT
>JBAZWK010000125.1:0-2603 GCA_041660365.1 Candidatus Shapirobacteria bacterium
TCGAGGTCCGTTCCCTTGCCGCCGGACTTGTTTTCCAGGCTGTCGCAATAGGCGGCGGCGCTGTAGGCCAGCCACTTGCCCGCCTTGTAACCACAGTACATATTGGCCAGCTTCTCCTGGATGGACTGGAAGGCAGCGATGGGTTTGCCAAACTGGACCCTCTCCTTGGCATACTTAAGAGATAGTTCGAGACAGGTTCTCTGGCCGCCAAGAGTACAGCCGCAGGTGGTGATTCTCTCGGTGCACAGGCCGCTCGTAAGCACGGCTACTCCCTTGTTCAAGCCGCCGATGAGGGCGTCTTCGGGGAGTTCCATATCTTCGAAGGTAATGAGCGCCGTGGGAGAGGTCCTCATCCCCCATTTTTTGATCTTCTCATATGAAAAGCCCTTCCCCCTGTACTTGTCGATCTCGAAACAGAAGGTCGAAATCCCCTTGGGGCCGGCGGCGGGATCGGTTTTTGCGTAAAAGACCATGAACTGGGCCACGGGACCGTTAGTGATAAAAATCTTGCTGCCGTTTATGACCCACTTGTTCCCTTTCTTCTCTGCCTTCGTCGCCATGCTCATGGCGTCGGAACCGGCGTTGGGTTCGGTAATGCCGAGGCAGCCGATCCACTCGCCCGACATGGCCTTGGGAAGGACATACATCTTCTGTTCTTCCGTGGCGTTTCTGCGGAAGTTGTCAAAGCACAGAGTCTGGCTGGCGACAACGGTCATGGACAGGGCATTGCTTACCCTGGCGATCGTCTCATACGCCAGCAGGGTCTCTACGTAGCCCAGACCGGCGCCGCCGTATTGTTCGCCAAAAACGATGCCGTTAATCCCTAAGTTAGCTGTTTCCTTGAAAAGGTCCGTGGGCATTTCGTCAATCTCATATAGGTGCTCCATCTGAGGCTCAAGCCAGGTTGTCGCCCATTTGTATACGCTGTCCTCCAACATCTTTTGCTCATCGGTAAAATTGAAATCTAAAGCCATAGCTTATATCTCCTGTAATTATTATTTATTATTTTACTTGCCCGACTGGTAGGGATCCCAATCGAAGCCCCATATTTCGCTGCCCATGGGAATCTTGTAGTTGCGCCGCTCCTCGTAGCTCGGGTACCTGCGGGCGCCGCCTTCCTTGGGAAACATGGAAACCGGGAATTTCGGTGCAAGCAGTCCATTCGCCCGGGCCTCCTTCTCCAGCCATTCCCGGTCTTCGGGATGGGCGATCGAAATGAGCGCCGCCGCCCTTTCATAACCGCTCAATCCTCTCAGATTGACGATGCCGTATTCCGTACATACGTAATTGGCAAACTGGGCGGGAACGTCAACGGTCGATCCCTCGGGCAGGAAGGGAACGATGCGGGATGTCCCATGTTTGCTGCGCGAAGTCATGGAGGCGACGCCGCGGCCGCCCTTGGACTGGGCGCAGAAGGTTACGAATTGAAAATAGCCGCCCGTGCTGGAGATGGGACGTTTTTCATAAAAACCGGTGCTCTGCTGGCCGAGAAGATCAACGGCGACGCAGTTGTCGATGGCGATCATGTTGTCGATTCTTCTCAGGATATCGAAGTTATTGGTATAGTTGATATCGTAAACGGCCATGGCCTGGTTGCGGTGAATCGTATTGTAGTACCAGTCCACGTCCACGGGGAAGGCGAAGGTGTAAACACTCTTGCCTTTGTCGAGGTTTTTATACGCATTGGTGACCTGGCCGGATTCGATCAATTTGATCAAGCCGAAGTTGAGCATCTCCGTATGAATGCCGAGGTCCTTCAGTCCCGCGTCGGCCATAGCGGCGACGCAGGCCGAGGGCAGCGATCCGATCCCGAGCTGGACAATATCCCGGTCTTTCATGATGGAAAGGACGTGCTTGGCGATCTCCACTTCCACGGGTTTTGCCTGAATGGCCTTTTCATTGATCTGGGGCCATTTGTACTTTTCGCAATCCACCTCGACCCAGTAATCGATGCTGTCGATATGGAAGGTGTTGAAACGGCCCCCCTCCGCCCAGGGATAGTCGGACCGCACTTCAAAGACGGTTTTCTTGGCCGTCTGGCTGTATATCAGGCAATTGTTCGTCCCGTAGGACATGTTGAAATAGCCGTGTTCATCGGGAGGCGTGGCGGCATTGAACCACCAATCCATGCCTCGTTTCTCCTTCACGGCATTGACAAAACGGTAGTGGTGGGCATTCATCCCGTAGGCCCATCCCCATTGCGCCCAGTCCGTAACGCCGTTCGTATCCCTGGCCTTGCGGTTCCAGGGAAAGAAGAAGAATTCATGGACCGTATGGAATTCCTGCATCGGGTCGAGCTGCTGGAACTCCAGATGGGGATAAAAGGCTGCGTACATCCAGAACTCGATGTCCTTCAACTGCCCGGCGCCGCCGCCAAGTCGCTTGGCTACGGCCTCGCTGCATACCGTGGAATCGCCGCCGGCGCCGGAGTGGTTGATCCAATCGCCGGATTTGACCATATCGGCAATCTGTTCAGGCGTTCTTCTTTTATCTCGAATCTTTTGCTGCACGGGTGTCGTCATTGGATAGCTCCTCCTTGATTTATGTTTTCTATCCCTTTAGAGATTTATGTTTCTTATCTTTTATGCCAAGACGATCCACGC
>JBAZWK010000126.1:0-2601 GCA_041660365.1 Candidatus Shapirobacteria bacterium
CTGAACTCTTTGAGCTGCCTGTTTCATTCGTTGAAAATGCATTCAAATTGTTTCAACATTGGCAATTGCTTTCCATCATCGAAGGACAGGACGGACCCGAGTATTACTTCCGGGACGCAGTGGAATGGACTGCCGGCCTCAAGTCGACTGAACGAGTTGCAGCGCACCGCTCACGGGTGGCAGATGACTAATGAAACGAATGAAACGAGTATATTGTTCCTTTCATCCACAGTACAGAACAAAACAATACACAACATTAAGCATAATTCCTTACGGAATTATGGAGCGCAGCAGAGCTGCGGCGGGCTATTCGCCCGCTATTCTTTCGAGGGCTTTTAAGATGCCACAAAAACCGCCCCGATACACAGGATATACGATGAGCCTCTTGGAACGGTCTCGGCTCGCCATCATGCAATATCTTTCAAATCGATTCCGGCTCTTGTTCAAGTCTCTCGATGAAAAAGAGGTAGATCGGCTTGAAGGTGAAATTGAAGACGCCCTTTACAAAGCGTTCCAGGACTCGAAGAAATTCGAGGAAGCAGAAAAAGAGAACCGAAAACCTCACGAATACGCGAGCCGATCCAGCGGCGTTGAAGCGCAATCCCTCCATGTTTATGGATCGGCAAGTAAGTACAACCGGCTGCCCGTACTTTCGAAGAGGGGTTGGAAATGAGGTGCCTAGCAATTTTTAGAGGGGGGAGGGGCCGCACCCAGGCAATGTTTACAGGGCTTTCCCATTCAAATGTTGTCAGTAAAAGAGGTGTTTTGAGCGCTTTTTGCATAATTGGAGGCAGGTTTTAAAGCGAATGAGGCTAGGGAATACCAATTCAGCCGTCCGATCCTGCGCGAAGGTCATAAACTCCTACGCGGAAGGAGAAGTGTCTGAAGAGAAGTTCCGCAGCTTGATGTATTCCTTTTCTGTCTATTTGCCTTCGCTTCGCCAGAGCGAGGAACTCCAGCTTTTACGGATCAAGATCGCGGATTTGGAAGCGCGCATGAACCGCGCAGGGGGACAATCGTGATGGCAGAAATATCCCGGAAGCTGAAGAAACTCGAGCTTTCCTAAAGGCAAACGGCGATGATTCGATGATTCGAGCGTGCGAAGCCTACATGCACTATATGGATGCGGAAGAGGGCTCGAAGGAAGAAGGGGCCGCCTATCAAGAATGGATCCGGCTCGATCCTGCCCGGTTCGCCGAGACGATCGTTAAGAGGATCGACGAAACCGAAGTGCATTTAGCAGAAAATAGCGAGGTTATGCAGCTGGTTGATTGGGCAGTTGAAGGAGCCGCCCAGGGGGCATTGTGAGCTTACAAGAAGTTGGTATCAGGCTTCGCCTTGAAGCGGGCGAGACTGTCGCGAGCGCGAATCAGGCAGAACGCGCAATAGACTCCCTTGGATCCGCTCTACAGAAAGCAGCGATCGGGGGCGATGATAAAGGCGTCATTTCCTACGCGAACGCTCTTCAAAAATACCGTAAATTTGCAGGTGTGCCGGATGAGGATAGCGAGGCGCCGCGCCCTTCCGTCCTGAAAATAATCGATAGCGCAACAAAGGTTATCGGTCGAGCCCCGTCCTATATTGGCGCGATGGGGTCAGGGAATGCCGCCGGTGCCGCCCTGGGTATGGCCTCTGATGCGGCCGTAGGCGCTAAGGCTCTCGGGGTTGGGGCCGGGCTTGGAACCGGCGCCATGACGGCGCTCGGCGTGGGCGCGGCCGTTGTAGGGCTCGGATTCGCCGCAAACAAACTGTCTGAACAATGGGAAAGACAGATTCCGCAGGCTATGGAACTGACGGCGGTACTTGGTGGGCTCACGGGCGACTATCGCAAAAATTCCGAAGCCTTTCAGGAAAGCTTCAACCGGGCGGGATCTGCCGCTTCTCGCTTTGGCTTCAAGCTCGAAGAAGGAATGTCCGCCGTAGAACAGCTTGGAAAACTCGGCGTGACAGGTCGGAATCTCGCGGCCTATGGCGCGGCTTCCAGGGTTTTCGAGTTCGAGCGCGGGACAGGCGCGAACCGTGAAAGCCTCATGCAAGCTGAAGGATACGCAGGACGGTACGGCCTTGGTCATAACGTCCTCGGCTACGCTCTCGGAGGAACGAAAGCCCAAGGACTTAAAACGGCACAATTCTAGGAATATCTCAACGCTTCCCTTCGAATCTTCGAGGAAGGCCTTTCTCGCGGCGTTATCAAGGGTTTTGGTGAAATTACCCGGACGCAGAACTTTATCGCCTTGCTGGGCAACGGCTCTCCCCTCTGGAAGGGAGAACAGGGGCTTCAACGCTATCAGGCCATGAACCAGAACTTCACTTCCACGTCCTTTCAAAGCGAATACGATGTAATCCGTTTTCAGGCTACAAGGGCCGTAATGGATGAAGCGGCAAAACGCGGATTCAAAGACGATAAAGAGGGCGCGTGGAGTACCTATAAGCAGTATGGCGATCCATCGAAAGACGGCTACCTTGCGACACAGCGCGCGCGAGAGGGCGGGCTTACTCCTGAAATCTTTACCGAAACGATGAAGATTCTAAAAACGCAGGTCGCCGGTGGGTCTTATTCGAATATGACGGAAGCGGTCGTGAAGGCTTTCGGCGTCAATT
>JBAZWK010000127.1:0-2601 GCA_041660365.1 Candidatus Shapirobacteria bacterium
TGACGCGGCGGTAGAGGTCGTTGAGGTCGCTCGTCGCGAAGCGGCCGCCGTCCAGCTGGACCATGGGGCGCAGTTCGGGAGGAATGACGGGAACGACCGAAAGGATCATCCACTCAGGCTTGTTGGCCGAATTCCTGAACGATTCGACGATTTCGATGCGCTTGAGAAGGCGCTTGTCGGCCTTGGGGCCTTTCGCGATCATTTTTTCGCGCAGCTCGGCCGCCAGCTCATCCAGATTGAGGAGCTCAAGAAGGGAACGGATCGCTTCCGCGCCCATGCCGGCCGTGAAGGCGCCGCCGAAGCGGTCCTGGGCGGCGTTGTAGTCTTCCTCGGTGAGGAGCTGCATTTTCTTGAGTTCGGTTTCGCCCGGATCGATGACGATGAATTTTTCGTAATAAAGGATGGACCTGAGCGCCGCCACCGGCAAATCGAGGAGAAGGCCCATTCGGCTCGGCACCGATCGGTAAAACCAGATATGGGAAACGGGGCATGCCAGTTCTATGTGGCCCATGCGCTCGCGTCTCACCCTGAAGTGTGTGACTTCGACGCCGCAGCGATCGCAGATGACGCCTTTGTAGCGGATGGACTTAAACTTGCCGCAATAGCACTCCCATTCCTTGGTAGTCCCGAAAATCCGCTCGCAGAAAAGGCCGTCCCTCTCGGGCCGGAGCGTGCGGTAGTTGATGGTTTCAGGCTTCTTGACTTCACCGTAGGACCAGGCCCTGATCATTTCAGGGCTGGCCAAACGGATCGCAATACTGTCAAAATCCTGGATATCTCTCATGCTACCCCCTGGGGTTTCGTGAAGCGCCCTAGCGGGCGCTTCACGGCGCGGTTTCCTATCGGAAACCGCGTATCACAGTTCCGGGCCGCTATGTTGCCCCGGAACCGCGCTAGGCTATGAACGAATGTCGGCAAAGCTCCGCCGACCGTCAGAATGTACCCGTGTTCTTGTTGATGATGTCCTCGTCGCGTTCGGTGAGCGCGATCTGCTTGCCCTTGGCATCGAACACACGAATATCGAGCGCGAGTCCGCGCAGTTCCTGCACCATTACGTTGAAAGCTTCGGGGATGCCAGCCGCCGTGTGCGGCTCTCCCTTAACGATCGCCTCGTATACCTTCGCTCGTCCCGTCATATCGTCCGACTTGATAGTCAGGAGTTCCTGAAGGACGTTCGCGGCGCCGTAGGCTTCAAGCGCCCAGACTTCCATTTCGCCCAAGCGCTGGCCGCCGAATTGGGCCTTGCCGCCGAGGGGCTGCTGAGTGACGAGGGAATAGGGCCCCGTGGAGCGCGCATGCATCTTGTCGTCGACAAGGTGGTGCAATTTCATGAAGTAAACGACGCCGACCGTGACGAGGTTCTTGAAGGACTCGCCCGTCCTGCCGTCCCGGACATTGGTCTTGCAGGAGCCGGGCAGTTTGGCCTCTTCGAGCTTGGCCTCTATCTGCTCCTGCGAGGGCGACTGGAACACATGGCAGGAGAACCACTCGTTCAGCGTGCTGGCGGCCCAGCCAAGTTCGGTTTCCATGATCTGGCCGATGTTCATTCGGGAAGGAACGCCCAGGGGATTCAGGCAGATATCAAGGGGCGTGCCATCGTCGAGATAGGGCATATCCTCTATGGGAAGAACGCGGGCGACGACGCCCTTGTTTCCGTGGCGGCCGGCCATCTTGTCGCCTTCCTTGAGCTTGCGCTTTGCGGCGATCAGCACTTTCACCACTTCCTCGACGCCGGGCGAAAGATCGTCGTTGGCCGAGCGCTTGAGGCGCTGGACATCGATGATGGTGCCCTCGATGCCGTGGGGCACCCTGAGGGAGGAATCGCGCACGTCCTTGGCCTTCTCGCCGAATATCGAGTTGAGGAGCTTGAATTCCGGGGTCGTGTCGGTGTCGCTCTTGGGAGTGACCTTCCCCACGAGGATATCGCCTGCCTTGACCTTGGCGCCCACGCGGATGATGCCCTCGGAGTCGAGGTTATCGAGGATTTTCTCGCTGGTGTTGGGGATGTCGCGCGTGATGCGCTCCGGCCCCAGCTTTGTCTCGCGAACCTCGGTCTGGAATTCCTTGATATGGATGGAGGTGAACATGTCCTCCTTGACCACGCGTTCGGAGATGAGGATGGCATCCTCATAGTTATAGCCGTTCCAGGGAACGAAGCCGGCCAGGATGTTCCGGCCGAGGGCGAGTTCGCCATTGAAGGTCGCGGGACCATCGGCGATAACCTGGCCTTTCAGGATTTTTTCGCCGAGCTTGACGACGGGCCTCTGGTTGTAGCAGGTATCCTGGTTGGTCCTCTGGTATTTGACGAGAAGATAGGTATCGCGTTCGGCAATCGGATCCTTGGAATCCGGGGCTATGATGACGCGTTCGGCGTCGACATATTCCACAACGCCCGCCCGCTTCGCCTTGAGGAGGACGCCGGAGTCGTAGGCGGTCTTCCACTCCATGCCGGTGCCGATTCTGGGCGGCTCGGGGAAAACGAGGGGAACCGCCTGACGCTGCATGTTCGAGCCCATGAGGGCGCGGTTGGCGTCGTCGTGCTCGAGGAAGGGAATGAGGGAGGCCGAAACGGAGATGATCTGTTTCGGTGAAACGTCCATG
>JBAZWK010000128.1:0-2593 GCA_041660365.1 Candidatus Shapirobacteria bacterium
GCAGTACTTGCGGCGCCGGTCCCGCCGCGAAAAACAGCTATTTCGGCGACCTACGCGCCGGCCTCGCCTACCTGCGCTCCTGGCCCGGCCTGGTCGTTCTGATCCTCATGGCGATGGGCATCAATTTCCTCATCACCCCGGTCAGTTCGCTGATTCCCCTTTTGATCACGAATCACTTCAGGCAGGGGGCGATGCAGTTCGGCCTCATGGATTCTTCCTTCGGCATCGGGATGGTGGCGGGCGGCCTCGTCTTAAGCGCCTGGGGCGGCTTTCCCAGGAAAATACGCACGATCTCCATGGGCATCGCCGGAATTGGCCTGGGGATTCTGTTCCTCGGTCTGGCGCCGGCGAACATGTTCTGGATGGCGCTGGCCGGCATGGTCCTGATGGGGCTCGCCCTGCCCTTCGCCAACGGACCCCTCTCAGCCATTATCCAGGCCGTCGTGGCGCCGGAGATGCAGGGCAGGGTCATGTCCCTCCTCATCAGCGCGGCCACAGCCATGACGCCCCTGTCTCTCGCCATCATCGGCCCCGGCGCCGACGCGCCCGTGGTACCGGCGGCCACATCGCGGCCTTGAACCGCGGCCCTGAATGCTTCCGGATAAATAAAGGCCGCCCCCTTCGGAGCGGCCTTTATTGCGTAAAAATTCGCGGTATCGAAGGCGCGAAGCCTCAGCCGTGCCTCTTCCTGAAATCTTCCATAAAGGCTGCCGCGACCTTGACGTTGTCCACGAGGTTGGCGTTGTACATCGAGAACCTGATGCCGCCCGTCGAGCGGTGGCCCTTCACGCCCACGATGCCCGCCGCCTTCGCCTCCTTGACGAAAAGCTCCTCTGAAGCCTCGTCCTTGAGCCTGAAGACCACGTTCATGAGGGAGCGGGAATCCTTTTCGACTGGACCGCGATAGTAGCCGTTGGAGGCGTCGATCGCGCCGTAGATGATCCTGCCCTTCTCCTCATTGACCTTCGCCATCGCGTCGAGGCCACCGTTCCTGTCCAGCCATTTGAGCGTGAGGCTGAGCATGTAGATGGAGAAGCAGGGCGGCGTGTTGTAGAGGGAATTCTCTTCCTCGTGGGTCCTGTAGGAGAGCATGGTCGGCAGCTTGGCCTGTTCCTGGCAAAGCTGGAAGAAGCTGTCCTTGACGGCCACGATGGTGAGGCCGGAGGGGCCGAGGTTCTTCTGGGCGCCCGCGTAGATCAGCGCGAATTTGTCGGCAGGGAAGGGACGGGAGAAAATGTCGCTCGACATGTCGCAGACTAAGGGGACTTTGCCCGTTTCGGGCCATTCATGCCACTGGGACCCGAAGAGCGTGTTGTTGGAGGTCATGTGGACGTAGGTCGAAGCCGGGTCGATCTTGATTTCGGCCGGCGTGAGTATCCGCGTGAAGGTGCCGTCGGCGCTTTCGGTGCTCAGGGCGTCGCAGGCTCCGAAGCGTTTGGCTTCCTTGAGGGCTTTCTTGCCCCAGGTGCCGGTGACGAGATAGGAAGCCTTCCTGCCGTCAAAGAGATAGTTCATCGGAACCTGGAAGAACTGGGTGGAGGCGCCGCCGGTGAGGAAGAGGATCTTCCATTCCGGTCCCATCCCGGCCAGCTTCCTGAAGAGGTCCTTCGCCTCATTGTGCATGGCCTCGTACTCTTTCGAGCGGTGCGAGACTTCCATAACCGACATGCCGGTGCCATTCCAGTCCAACATTTCTTCCTGGGCCTGTTTCAGGACATCGAGGGGGATGGCGGCAGGGCCGGCGTTGAAATTTATCACTCTTTTCATGGTTTTGCTCCCCTTTACTTGGAAACGTATTTGGCGACACGGCTTTCAATGCTGTCGCCGAGCCGCAGGAGGTTTTCTTCGGTCGAGGCGCCCAGGTGGGGCGTCATAAGGACATTGGCTGCGGCAAGGAGCGGCGATCCTTCAGGCGGCTCCTTGTAGTAGACATCGGTGGCGTATCCTGCCAGCTTTCCGGAAGCGAGCGCCGCGGCGATGTCCTCCTCCACGACAACCTGACCCCGGCACGTATTGATAAGCCTGGCCCCATTCTTCATTTTCGCGATGCTGCCGGCGTTGATCATGCCGCGCGTCTCGTCGGTGAGGGGCGTATGCAAGCTTATGTAGTCAGCCGCGGCGAATACCTCATCCAGACTCACCATCGACGCGGCATCGGAAACGGTGACATATTTGTCGTAAGCGATCACCTTCATCCCAAAAGCCCGCGCGCGCGAGGCCACTTCCCTCGCGATGCGGCCGATGCCCACGAGCCCCAGGGTTTTCCCTGACAGCTCGGTCCTCTCCAGCTCCTTCTTGAGCCATTTGCCTTCTTTCATCGAGACATCGGCTTTCACAAGGTGGTTGGGCAGGGCGAGCATGAGGGCAAAGGTGAGTTCGGCTACGGCCAGGCTCGAGGCTTCCGGCGTATTGTCCACCAGAATTCCTTTGGCTTTGGCGTAGTCGACATCGATCGTATCGACGCCCACGCCTCCGCGAATTATGTATTTAAGCTTCGGGGCGGCGTCGATCATCGCTTTGTCGACTTTCGTCTTGGATCGGACAATGATGATTTCGGCATCGCCCAGGCGTTTCGGATCGCTAACGACCTCGC
>JBAZWK010000129.1:0-2591 GCA_041660365.1 Candidatus Shapirobacteria bacterium
TTAAGATCCTTTTCAAAGGCAAGTATTTCCTTCATTTCTTCATCATCAACAATCGATTCGTTGACGGTAAAGCTTAATGCGGCGTATTCAAGATAGTTTGAAATAGTTCTCTTCTGTCCTTCTGCCGCTTTTTTGAATATATCATAGCTTGTTTCATCAATCCTTAAAGTAATAGTCTTTGCCATGTCAGCACCTCTCGCTTCAATAGTATTCATATTTATTCTATTTGTAAAGAGTACTTCATAGTCTATTAATTTAGTGCAATATTTTCTTTAATTATAACATTTAATATATCTTCCCTATAGTCTTACTCCCACTTTCCCAGACTGTAAAGCCTAAATTACTTCCCTGCAATGTATTATTTTCACATGCACAAGACTAACTTAATCTTCTCCTGCAAAAATCCTGCTCCCGCCTGTGATCCTGTAAAAAAAGGCTGTCCAGGGAAATTCCCCCGGACAGCCTCGAAATAACGCCTAAAGCTTGGTCGAATAACGTTACTGGATCAGCAAGGGCGCTTCGGGCGCGGCCTCATCCTCAACGACGGGCGAATCGCCGCCGAACTGCATGCTCTGACGGGGACCGGCGTCGGGCGCCGAGGCCTGTTCCTGCTGAATGGTGAAGCTCTCCACATAGGGGCTGATTTTGGCCACCAGCTTGGGAACCGAGAGGAGGACCATGTCTTGGCCGAGAGGCACCGTGAAGGTATCCTCGATGATGCTGCCGTCCTCGAACAGCTCCACCTTGATTTTATGCTTCTGCCCCTTGACGATGGCCTTGTCCCTATCGCCGGGGTAGTACTCGTAGGCTTCCTGCTTGTCGATCTGCACTGTCATGCCGTCGATCGCCGTATAGGAACCATCCTTGGCGTCCTTGTTGTCGATGAGTATGGTGTGCTGCTTTCCAGTGAAGAGCATCAGGACGATCAGACCCAGGTAGACCACGACGAGTATCGATCGCACGATGGATTTGCGGCTGCCGAATAACTTCATCTTCATGCCTTCCCTCCCTTGCCCTTGTTGGAGTCGGTCGGGGAGCCGCTCGTTCGGATCAGGGTGCGCGCGTCGCTCGCGGCCTTGCGCGATTTCCACGCGTAGAGGACGAGGGAAAGGGCGATGACACCATAGCCGATGAACTGGCGGAAATACTCGCCTACCATGGCCGAGCCGAAGAGATTCTGTCCGGCCAGGGGCGACACGATGAACATGGCGTGGAGGAGGATGACGCCGATGAACACGTTGGCGATGCTGGCATGGGTGACCGAGGCGCCGCCCACGAGGATGGCCGCGACCGCGAAGAAGCTCGTCTGGTCGTGGGCGTTGTAGGTGGCCAGGTTGCCCATGTTCTGGAGGAAGATGATCTGCCCCGCGCAGGCGAGGGCCGTCGAGATGATGATGGCGATGATGCGCGTCTTTTCGACGGGGATGCCGGCGGCGTCGGCTACTCCCATATCCTGGCCTACAGCCCTCATGTCCTGGCCTAGCTTGGTCTTCTTGAACCAGATGATGAAGACGCAGAGAATGGCGATGACGATGATGGTGACGGCGGGGACGACGAAAGGACCTATTTTAAGCATGAGGATGTTGTCCAGGGACTGCCGCACCGTCTCGAGGTTGAGGGTGTTGCGGATGCCATAGCCGCGCGAGAGGACAATGGCGGCATTCCTCATAGGTACGATGGACCCCATCATGTAGAGCACGAAGAACTGGTAGATGCCGTTGATGAAGAAGGCGAGTATGTAGCCCGTCACCATCTCGCGGCCCTTGGCCTTGTTCATCACCGAGCCGCAGACCCATCCCAGGAGGACGGAGATCGGGAGACCGACGAGAAGGGCGAAGACAAGACCCTGCCAGCCCGCGACGCCCCAATCCACCGCGAAGATAAGACCTATTTGGCCCGCCATGGCGCCCAGGGTCATGCCGAAGTTGAGCCCCATGCCGGCGAAGATGGGCAGAAGAAGGGCTATGACGAGGAAGGAGTTTCGGCCCAGGCGGGTGATGACTTCCTGGATGATGTAGGTGATGGAGAGGCCAGAAGGGGCAATGGATGCCAGCGTCAGCACTACGAAGATGATTACAACGGCGTTTTCCGACAGGAATTTCGTGAATTTTTTCTGGGCGCTCATTTGGCCACCTTCATCTTGCGCGTGAGCGCGTACAGGATCATGCCGTTGGAGACGATCATCCTGATCACTTCGGACATATCGGTCTGGAGCACCGAATTGATGACGGAAGGCGTCATCGTGAGAAGACCCTGGAAAAGGAAGGTTCCCACCAGGACGTTGACCATCGATGCCTTGTTGATGTTCGCGCCGCCGATGAGGATGGCGGCGACGGCGGGAAACACCATAGGGGTCGGGGCCGTATAGAGCTGGACGAAGCCGAAGCTCTGCTGGTAGACGATGATGCCCACGGCGCCCAGGAAGGTGGAGATCATCACCGAGATCGTGCGCATCTTGTCGACGCTCACGCCCGAAGCCCGCGCGAAATCGGGATTGGAGCCCACAGCAGTCATGGCCGTTCCCGTCTTGGTCCTGAGGAATACCCACATGCAGAAGGCGCAGAATCCCACGAAGAGGAGCAGACCGGTGG
>JBAZWK010000130.1:0-2579 GCA_041660365.1 Candidatus Shapirobacteria bacterium
GAATGGCGTGGAAGGCTGGTTCGAATCCTTCGGCTGGAACGTGGCGTCGGTGGACAGCTCGGATTATGGCGCTGTCTTGCAGGCATTACGCGAATTCAAGGGAAGCCCTCGCAATGGAAAACCCACCGCCATCATCTGCCGGACACGGAAGGGTTTCGGAGGCTTTTCGAGTTTCTGCGTAAGCCACAAGGGGGAGATCTCCGCCGATCTGGCCGCCCAGGAGATCGGGTTCCAGGAGCGACGAAGGCGGCTCCGCGTTGAACGATACCGGGAAATTCTCGGCTCCCTTTCTCCTGAGCAGGCGGCTCCTCTAGCCCAGCAAGAAAGAGCGATGGGCATTCATGTGGAGATTGCCCCTGACCATTGCGCGCCCAAAACCAGCTCGCGAGTCCAGAAGGCCGAGCCAAGGGACAAGAACGTCCCCTACAACCCGGCGCGGCTTCCCGCGCTCGATCCCTCTCGCGGCTACATGGCGAGCTGGGTTATAACCGAATGCATGAAAGAGTTCGGCAGGTCAGGGAAAATCGCGACGGTCGACGCCGACCTTGCCTCCACCAGCGGCCTGGAGGGGGGACTTTCCTGGGCCGATTCCACAAAGGCCTTCAATGTCGGGGTGGCGGAATCCAACATGATGAACGTGGGCGAGGCCTTGGCGGTACTCGGCTACAACACCTGGGTCAGCACCTTCTGTCCCTTTTTCGACTGGCGCGTGATGCGAAGAATCGCCATAGGATACCAGGAGCGCAAGGAAGTGATTGAATCCGGGGGGTGGCTTTCCGATGGCCACAACCTCGACCTGACCTTCCTCGCCACCGCCCCGAACTTCGAAACCAGGACGAACGGGTCCACCCACATGGGGAATGACGATTCCCTCGTATTCAGCGAAATCGCCCATCTGAAAATTGTCGACCTATCATGTCCGAACCAGCTGATCGGGTTCATGAAGTGGGTCATGGAGGGAAACAAAGGGCTCGTCTACGCCCGGATCATGCGGGCGGCATCAGCCGTCATCCACGGCCCGGATTTCACTTTCACCTATGGGACGGGATACCGGATCAAGGGAGGGGCGGACGATGAAGCCGTCATCGTTTCCGCAGGCCGTGGGGTGCACGAGGCCCTCTCGGCGGCGGCCCTTCTGGAGAAAGAAGGGATCCGCGCGGGAGTGGTCGATATGCCTTCTTTCGACTCCGGGCTTATGACCACGCTCTGGAAGGATGGAAAACTCATCATCGTGGCGGAGCAGAACAACGGATTCATCTACAAAATGACCAAAGAATTTCTTTTTGGGAAAGAGGGCACCGGGCGCATCGTTCCCATCAACGCCCTGGATACGGACGGTGAGCGCCAGTTTATCCATTCGGCTACCTACGATCAGCTCTTGGACCAGTTTGGACTTTCCCCCGCGGGGATCGCCCAGACGATTCGCGGGGAGCTGAGCCGCTGACGCAGGCGATGGGTACTCGAAACCGCAAAGCAAGAAGGATCAGTGAATGGAAATGATAGGCATTGGAATCATCGGATGCGGAAGAATAGCGGATATGGCGTACGAAGGCTACCGGAGAATTCCAGGAGTCCGCATTGTCGCTGTCTGCGACTCCGATGAAGCCACCGCTCTTCGTCGCCGCGCCGAATGGGGGGCGTCGAACCACTACACGGACTACCGGAAGCTACTTGAGGATCCGGCGGTCGACGCCGTGGAGATTCTTACCCCGCATACCACCCATGTCGACATCACCTTGGACGCCATATCCGCCGGAAAACATGTCGCCCTGCAGAAACCAATGGCCATAAGCAGGGTCGACGCCGAACGGCTTGTCAACGCCGCCGCTTCAGTGAAAACAGTATGCAAGGTAACGGAAAATTACATTTTCTATCCCCCCATCCGCTTCGCCTCCCGGATAATCGCGGAAGGCTACATCGGTACCCCGTCCTCGATCTCCATCAAGTTGATAGCCGCGGGAAAGGGTGGGTGGCCAGTTTCCCCCTCCGCATGGGCGTGGCGGCTCCGGGAATTCGCTAGCGGCCGGGGAATGCAGACCTTCGACCACGGTCATCATCTTTGGTCGACAGCGCGCTTCCTCTTGGGGCCGATAGAAAAGGTGTCCGCATGGATAGGCACCACCGCTTCGGTCATCGATTCCCCCGCGGCTATCATGTGGAAATACCGGGACCGCGAGGCCTTCGGTCTCTGCGAGTACGTGTATAACCAGGATATGGAGATACCCTCCCGCTATTACGCCAACGACGAATGGATCCAGGTCTCCGGTTCGGCCGGATTGGTCACGGTGAACCGGTGCACCGGGGAACTCCTGGACGGGCCCTCGGTGAGCCTGTATTCCCGGAATGGATGGCGCCACTTCAAGATTCCTTCGGATTGGAAGCTGGGATTCATCGGATCGGCTTGGAATTTCGTCAGGGCAATCAGGGGAGAGGAAGAGCCCGCCTTAAGCTTCCCCATGGCGATGGAGATACTCTCTATCGACCTGGCTATAGCCCACTCCGCGGCTTCGGGGAGGGAGGTTCGCCTGAAACCGGATGGCACCATCCTCCCTCCACTGGCCGCATACCTGAAAAAAAAG
>JBAZWK010000131.1:0-2575 GCA_041660365.1 Candidatus Shapirobacteria bacterium
CGCGGCCCATCATGGGCGCGATGGTGTTGCAGATATTGTAGCGCCCCTCGAGGCAAGCCGGGCAGTGGCCACAGTAGAAGGTGACGATTTCATGGACAACCCTGTCGCCGGGTTTTACGCTCGTCACAGCCTTGCCCACCTCACGCACGACGCTCACGATCTCGTGACCGCTCACGACAGGCGCAGGAACATGCTTGGTTTTCGCCTTCTCCGCATCGTCGGCGAGGAACTTATGCACATCGCTTCCGCAAATACCGCAGTACTCCACTTCACAGAGAACATCGTGCGGGGCGAAACGGTTCTGCCCTATCACGGGAACGGGAACATCCTGCAGCTTCAGGTCGCCATTGGGAAACGAAACAAGCCCTCTCATCATCTCTGACATCTCGACTCCTCCATTCGCATTCAGCCAATTCGAACAGACCTCGACATATGTATCGAGCGTAGAATTATAACTTTCGAATTTAAAATTTATTATAGGCAGTCTTCAGGATTTGTCAAGATATAAATTTAAAATTTTACTTTCTGCTTTCCGCGTCGCCTTCACCGCCGCTTTTCGGGGCGTCGTCGGATTCGGCCAGAAAGGCTTTCTCGGCGAATTCCTTCCTCACACGTTCCCTGTGGTGGTTAAGATGCTCTTTCAGATGGGCCACAGCCGACTCCCATCGTGAGGCCATGAGATCCTCCACGATACGTTCATGCTCGCCAATGCTGTTTCTGGCGACAGTCTCGCTGTGATCCACCTGGGAGATGATCCGCACCATATTGATCACAAGGCGCAGGTCGCCCAACAGACCTGAGATCCAGGCATTGCCCGATTTATGATATATGTATTCGTGGAATTCGTAGTCCAAGGTGAAGAATTGCTTAAAATCGCCCGCGGCGACCAGTTTTTTCGATTCTTCAAGAAGATTCGCGAGATCGGCTTTCACCTCGGGGGTCATCTTCTCGATAACTTTTCGCAGAGCAAGCTCTTCGAGTACAAGTCTTACATCGATGAGCCCGTCGATCTCAGCCCATGTGAATCGGCGTACCGCGTACCCTTTCCAATGCTTTTTTTCGACGAGATTGCGCTCCACCAGCTTCGACAGGGCTTCGCGCACGGTGATTCTGCTGACCCCGAGTCTTTCGGAGAGGGCCAGGTCGTTGATCTTGTCGCCAGGTTTCCAATAACCCTTGACAATTCCTTGAATTATTATATCGACAACATTTTCTGCCCTGCTCGTTTTTTTCACGAATTCTGCGAGAATATCGGTATCCATCGTCTGGGCGGGGTTCTCGGTGTTTTCCATAGTTCCTCAGTCAGGCTGCCCTCAGGTAACAATGGGGCGGCGGACAAGTACATCATAGCGTGAACAGTTTTTTTTTACAAGCTATAATTTAAAATTTAAAATAACTTACAGTGAAAAGAGGTGTGGCGGATATCAAGGGCTCACCGGAGAGAATCGTATTGACCTATGCGCATATACATATTATTTTTGTATATGCAAGGAGAATGCGATGGCTCTCAGTATTCGAAATCCCAAGGTGGAGCGACTAGCTCGCGATCTTGCGCGGCGCAGCGGCGCCACGATGACTGAGGTGATCGTGGAAGCGCTTGAAGCCAGCCTGGCAAGCCACGAAGAAAAACGCGGCCCCCTTCGCGCCGCTCTCGCTGAAATTGCCGCTGAATGCGCTGCCCTGCCCGATCTGGACAGCCGCAGCCCCGAGGAAATCCTCGGCTACGGAGCGGCCGGGGAGTTCACCGATGGTGATCGATAGTTCGGCCATCCTCACGATTCTCTTCGGGGAATCCGATGCAGGGGATTTTATAGACGCCCTCGCCAACCCTGGACGAAAATTCATGAGTTCGGTCAATAAGCTTGAGGCTTCGATTGTCGTGGAGACGAAAAAAGGGGCGGCGGGCTCCGCGGCCTTGGCGAGGTTGCTGGCTACCGTCGAGGTCGAAACGATTCCTTTTGATTCAGGGCAGGCTGAGATTGCGATGGCGGCCTGGCGCCGCTTTGGCAAAGGGAGACATCCCGCGGGGCTCAACCTAAGCGATTGCGCCGCCTATGCGCTGGCATCGACGTTGAACGATTCGCTTCTTTATAAAGGCGGTGACTTCTCTAAGACGGATGTGGCGCCGGCATTACCACCGCGGCAATAAAGGAAACCATGACGGCTTCCCATCCTCTCCCATAAAAAAGGCTGCCCGCGAAAGGCAGCCATTAAAAAGTCAAAAGGAGGGGTCAGACCCCATTTTTCAACTACCTAACGTTGTAAAATACTTTCTTTCCCCAGTACTCCACATAAAGAGGCGCAAGAGCGCCTCTTTATGGCGCGGAAGGCCGCCTCCGACAGGAGGCCGCCTTCCGCGTTGCGCTTTGAGGCATCGCGGAACAATGGCAAAGTCAGACGTTGCTATTTAACGTTGTAAAATACTTTTTTCCCCCAGTATTCCGCGATGCCTTCCATCTCGTCCTCGATGCGCATGAGCTGGTTGTACTTGCAGATGCGGTCGGTGCGCGACATGGAGCCGGTCTTGATCTGCCCGGTTTCCATGGCCACGGTGAGGTCGGCGATGAAGGTATCC
>JBAZWK010000132.1:0-2575 GCA_041660365.1 Candidatus Shapirobacteria bacterium
GCTTTTCGGGGCGGTTTTTGCGGCTTGCGGGCAGGGTGCTATACGGATGGGGATTCGCCTGGCGGAGCGCGGAAGGGTGGCCGTCTCCTTCACTGGGGGAGAAGGCGGCGACCGGTTCAGGATCGCCCTGCCCGCGACCCCCGACGAGCATATCTACGGCTGCGGGGAACAGTTTTCGCATTTCGATCTGCGAGGAAAAGACTTCCCGCTCTGGACGAGCGAACAGGGTGTGGGAAGGAACAAATCCACCAGGGTGACGATGGAAGCCGACCTCGCCGGCAAATCGGGCGGGGACTATTGGTGGACCTTCTTCCCCCAGCCTTCCTTCGTGTCGAGCGCCGGCTATTGGTGTCATATGGATTCCTCGGCCTACGCCGTCTTCGATTTCAGCCGCCCCGACAGGCACGAGCTCTATACCTGGTCGCTTCCATCGAGCCTGGTGTTCGGAGGGCGCGACTCAATGGCCGAGCTCCTCGGGGATCAGTCCGCGTATTTCGGCAGACAGGCGACCCAGCCCGACTGGACCTATGACGGCGTGATCCTGGGCATCCAGGGCGGCACCGAGACTTGCGCCTGGAAGCTGGACAAGGCGCGATCGGCCGGCGTTCCCGTGGCGGGAATCTGGGCCCAGGACTGGGAAGGCATCAACATGACGAGCTTCGGACAGAGGCTCCGCTGGGAATGGGTCTGGAACCGCGAACGCTATCCGGGCCTGGATAAAGCCATCGCCGCCTGGAAGGATGAGGGGGTGCGCTTCCTCGCCTACGCCAACTGCTATGTTGGAAAGGGCTGGACGCTCTGCGAGGAAGCGGCTCGGCGCGGCTTCCTCGTCAAGAATTCCCTCGGGGAAGACTATTACGTAGATTTTGGGGAGTTCTACGCGGGAATTCCCGATCTGACCAACCCGGAGGCCTTCGACTGGTTTGCCGATGCCCTCCGAAGGAACATGATCGACCTCGGCATGGGCGGATGGATGGCCGATTTCGGCGAATATCTCCCCACCGACGCCGTACTGTACGACGGAACTCCTGCCCTGCTGGCGCATAACCTCTGGCCGGCCTTGTGGGCCAAATGCAATCACGAGGCGGTGCGGAAGGCCGGCGCCCAGAACGAGGTGCTCTACTTCATGCGCGCAGGCTTCACGGGGAGCCAGCGCTGGTGCCCCATGATGTGGGGAGGCGACCAGAACGTCGATTGGTCGCGGGACGACGGACTGCCCTCGGCGGTCCGAGGCGCGCTCTCGCTCGCGATGAGCGGCCATGGCGTTCATCACAGCGATATCGGCGGCTATACGACGCTCTACGGCATGGCGCGAACCCGGGAACTTTTCATGCGCTGGGCGGAACAGGCCGCTTTCAGCCCGCTCATGCGCACCCACGAGGGAAACCGCCCCAAGGACAACTGGCAGTTCGATTCCGACGCGGCGACGCTCGCCCACCTGGCCCGCATGGGACGCGTGCATGTGGCGCTGAAGCCCTACCTCCGTTCCCTCGCGGCCGAAAACGCCGAGCGGGGCATCCCGATGATGCGGCCGATGTTCCTGGAATTCCCCGAAGACGAGGCTTTCTGGACCATCGACGATCAGTACATGCTGGGTCCTGACCTGCTTGTGGCTCCTGTCATGGTGGAAGGCGCCGTGTCGCGCAGCCTGCGTCTGCCCGCCGGGGAGTGGAGGGATTTCTGGACCGGGGATTCGGTGAAAGCGGGAGGCGCGGCCGGGAATCTGGTCGTGGATGCGCCGTTAGGACTTCCCCCTGTTTTCGTGAGGGAAGATTCAGCCTGGCGAGCCTTGTTCGCTGAGGCAACTGCTAAGGTGTAATAGCGGGTTCTTTTATCTGCAATCTATAAGGTCTCGAAACCTTTAAATTTTTGCTATTCAATAGTTATCAGGACTTTTTTCCCAAATACTTCCGCAACCTTGCTGATAGTCGATAAGCGGATATCTTCAGTATGGTTTTCCATCCGGGATATTACGCTCTTTTTCGTCTTCAGCTTTATTGCCAGCTCTTCTTGAGTCATCCCTTCTTTTCTTCTTAACTCTTTAAGCAGAAGGCCTACCTTGAACTCTTCATAACCAGTCTCATAGTTTTTTTCGAACTCGGTGTCTTTCTTTTTCCGGTTCTCGATATATACGGAAAGATCACTCATGATATTCTCCTCTTTAAATAGTCGTTTCGATACCTTTCGGCTCGGGAAATTTCGCCTGGGGGTGTTTTCTGGCTCTTTTTGCTAAAACCGTTGGTTAAAATCACCAGATTACCCGAGTCCATAAAACACAGAATCCTATACCCTATCCTGCCAATATCGATTCTGCACTCCCATATCTCATCGGTATCAGTCAGTTTCTTGAAATACTGACGTGGTACGATGTCCAATTCCTCAACGATACGCAATACCCAGGTGATTTTTTGTAATTCTTTACCCGGTATGGAATCAAAGAACTCTTCTATGGGACATCGGCCTTCAGCTGTCCTGTAGAAGACAATCTTTCTTCTCATGAATAAATGTTAGCATATGTGCTAACATGAGTCAAGGGGCATGTTTCTGGTTTTAACGATAGCCTTATCTCAAAATG
>JBAZWK010000133.1:0-2551 GCA_041660365.1 Candidatus Shapirobacteria bacterium
ATGGCACTCTGAGCAGTACAGGTCAATTCTGGTACAGCGGAGAAGGCTACGCCGATCCCAGTCTGGCAATCCTGGCGAAGAACGACCCGCGGATCGTTGCCAAGACAATACTACCTGGGGATCTGGGAAACCCGGACAGGTATTACTCGGCGCTGAACATCTCGTTCAGCGACATGTTCAAGAGCAGTGCAACGGTGGCCGCAAGCTGGTTTAGCGCTTTCGGCGGCGCGACAGGAAGAATTACTCCCTCGGTAAGCTATGCGTTCAACGAAGATTTTAGCCTGACTGCGAAGGTTCCCATAAACTATGGGTCTTTAGGCGCTGAATTTTCACCCTCGGGCTTTCAGTATTCGCCAACGCTTGAAGCCAAGCTCTTTGGCAACAGCCAAGTCTCCTTCAGCGTCCCCATTGTCCCCGGCGCGATATCACCCTATCCCTTTGTGCTGAACCTCAGTCTGGCCAAAGAGAGGTTTTAGCCTATACCTGGAATTCGGGTTTATTTGATACCAGTCGCTTTCTTCAGATTTGGCAAAAAGGCCATTCGCCCGTCGTGTTGATTATGTACCGCGTTCCCTTTATGGGCGCCGAAATATTTGGCAGATTAAATGTCTTCGGTTTTACGGAAGGTGGAGTGGAACCGTACGTCATCGTATCATAAAGGCACGAGTAGTCGCTCACCTGCAATTCCGCGCCATCGCATACTCTCCAACCTAGGGGAAGGATATCACCCGCCATGAGCTTTATCATACCGCAGAAGAAAGACCCGCTATAGTCATAATATTCTGATGCTGGCATTACGCCATAATAGGCAATATAGGATTTCCTCGCCACATCTTTTTTCTCATCGATGCTGATTCCGGCGGTTAGATCAGGCAGATTATATAGGTTGTCGGTATATTGGAATTCAGGTCCCAGCGCTACCGCTAACCTTGTATCCGACCCAAAATAGTCAATCGAGGAGCCATCGCTGTAATATGTCCCCGGTGGATTGTAGGAGCCACCTAACCTTGAAATCGCTCCAACATAGTCATTGGAAATTTGAGTGTCTTCGTCTGAGGCCTGTATCGGATACCTTCCATTATGGCAGATATAGTACCCCGTCCCAGGAACAGGAGCACCGAGAATCGGAAGGGCAAACTTAGTATCTGCGCCAACGGAAGGTTCGGCTCCATAGGTAACTCCTATAATCGCGCGGAGCATCGAGTAATACGACACTAGTGATAAAATTACGATGCATGCTGCCGCAATACTACGAAACGCATTACAAAAACCACTGTGGATAGCATGCATGCATGTACAACCTCCGTTGTATGAACACCCTTTTCAAAACTGTTCCGCATTGTAGGAGGAGTAGGTAATAATAGATATAGCGTTCTCGTCGCCAACCCTTATCACATAGGGAGCTTGAAGCCTGGGGAGAGAAAGAGGACTCCAGCATCGATTTTTGGGGAATCTTGGAAATCAGTTTGCAGATCAAACCAATTTTAAAAGTCTGTCGACTTTTAAAAATACGTGACCGTAAATTAAGTTTTTCGTTTTTCAACTAGACGATGTTGTTTGTGGAGGTGAGGGGAATCGAACCCCTGACCTCTTGAATGCCATTCAAACGCTCTACCAACTGAGCTACACCCCCAAACAGCAGGGGGATATTAACGTAAAGGCGGAGAATGTGTCAAGGCGGAAAATCGCCGCGAGTCTATGGGATACAAGCATTTGTTAGAGCCGACAAGCATCGTGAATAAAAATAATGTACATTTTTTGAAGAAAACCGGTAAAGCTCTACATTTTATGTCTGGACAACCAACTGGCGACAGTGTAGGGTGGCCGTCAACCCCTGAGAATGCCAAACAAGGACCAGGGGAAACTGTCGAATCGGGGAGACCATGGAGCGTCGTTATATCCTTTCGGCCCTTGTCCAGAACCACGCGGGTGTGTTGAGCCGCGTCTCTGGCTTGTTCAGCCGTCGGGGGTACAACATCGACAGCCTGACCGTGGGTGAAACCGTCGATCCTGGCGTGTCGCGCATGACCATCGTGGTTCGCGGCGATGAAGCCATCCTCGAACAGATCCAGAAGCAGCTTGAAAAGCTCATAGAAGTAGCCTCGGTGAAAAGGCTTGACGCCGATCAGGCGGTGATGCGCGAGATCGCGCTCATAAAAGTGGCTGCCTCCCCCGATACCCGCCCCGATATCATCCAGATCGCCAACATTTTCCGTGCCCGCATCGTCGACGTGGCTGCCGAAAGCCTCATCGTCGAGGTCACCGGCGCACAGAGCAAGGTTGATGGCCTCATCGAGCTTCTCAAGCCCTTCGGCATACTGGAACTCGCCCGTACCGGACTCTCCGCTCTCGAACGCGGATCCCTCATCCTCTCCCTTATTTAGCCGCCTTCGTACCCTTACTGTACGAAGGCGGCATAGACTCACCCAAACATTCGACGATCCAGGACGGATTGTCGGCGGAGGTATAGACATATGGTCGCCGAGAATCAACCGACACGCGTGACGATACTCGATTCGACGCTGAGAGACGGAGCCCAGGGGGAAGGCAT
>JBAZWK010000134.1:0-2514 GCA_041660365.1 Candidatus Shapirobacteria bacterium
GGCTACCTGGAGCGGTGTGGACAGCATGAAGCCCTGACCGATCGAAAGATTCATCGTATCGCCGAGGGTCCAGCGCTCGTTGTAGGTCTGTTCCTTCCATTTAGGCGTTGGAACCACGCCGGAATTTTCGCTCGGGAGATCTATCCCCGCGCGTTTTCCATAACCGAAATCGCCAGCATAGCTCGCGATATTCTCGACGCCGAGGTTGTCGCGTCCTACAACCCAGAAATAGATATCGCAGGATTGGGCGAGCGCGGCGTTGAGATTTAGAGAGCCGTGGCCCGGGCTGTGAACCCAGCAATTCCAATCCCTGCCGCCGTAATCCAGAACGCCCCGGCAGGTGATTTTGGCATCGGGAGAAAACGCTTTTTCCTCAAGAATGGCCGTGGTAAGCACGGTCTTGAAGGTGGAGGCCGGGGGATAGGAGGATTGTATGCTGCGGTTCATCAGGGGATTATTGGGATCCGCCAGAAGCTTGGCGTATTCATTGCCTGCCTGGCTCGATGAAAAGATATTGGGATCATACCAGGGGTAGGAGACCATGGCCAGGATTTCTCCCGTCGTCGGTTTGAGCACGATGACCGAACCCATTCTGTTCCCCAACGCCTTTTCGGCAAGGCGTTGCATCGAGCCGTCTATCGTGAGGACAAGCCGCTTTCCTGGTTTTGGGGTTACTACCTCGGTCTGTTGTACATCCAGATCCTTGCCTTTTACGTCCACAGTCTTGAGAAAGCGCCCGTCGGTTCCTTTCAGTATGGAATCATACATTTTTTCGATGCCGTCTTTCCCGATCATATCATCTTCGGAATACCCTTTGTTGAAGAGGATCTTATATTCGTCCCTGCTGATCTCTCCGACATACCCGAGGACATGGGCCAAGGAACCAACGTCGAGATATCGGCGCAGAGGTCGGGAATTCCAGTAGACGCCGGGATAGTCTTCTTTGTGTTCGGCCAGCTGGGTGATGATGGAATACTTGGCCGAGGAAGTGATCGCTATCGGCTGGTAGAGGTGATAATACTTCACCGGGATTTTCTTGCGTATGTCTTCTATGTCAATACCGATCAGGTTGGCAACGCGTGCAAAGATAAGGTCCCGCTCGGCATTGGATATTTCCGCGGGTATGATCTCCACGGAAAAGGCTTCATCATTCGTCACGAGGGGTATGGTGTTGGTTCTGTCGTAGATTTCGCCCCGCGCGGCTGGAATTTTTACGGCCTGAAGAGCGTATTTCTGCGCCTGGGCGTCGAATTCGCTGCCGCGTATGACCTGAAGGCTGAAGAGGTAGGCACAATAGATTAAGCACATGGAGATGACAAGGATCTTGAGAAGAGAGGTCCTGTCGGACCATTGCTGTTGGGTATCGCCCATCATCGTGCCACGCGGCGTGCCTGCTTTCGGCTGGAAGCAGGCTTCATTCGGTCACCCTTTTCGTGATGAGGAACCTCTGCATCCTGTTGAGGAGTATGAAGAGCAGAGGAGCCGCCGCGCCGTTCAGGGCCGCCTCGATCCAGAAATGATAGTTCGAGAGCGAATAGGCGTTGATGTGTTCAGCCCCGAAGAGGATGAGGAGGAGGATGCTCGAGAAGCCCTTCAGGAGTGTTGCCCCGAAACCGACGAGGACGGGCATGAAGAACGAATCCATAGTCACCACCTGGCGCAGCAGGGTGGCGGCGTAGGCCGGAACGATATAGAGAAAGGAAAAATAGCCAAGCGGCGACGACGACAGAAGATCGCATACGATTCCGGCGAGGAATCCCGTGATCGCGCCCTGGCTGTCCCTGTTCCTGTAGGCTACCCATACGATGACGAGAAGGCAGAAATCGGGTATCACGCCCCAGAACAGGCCGTTCCTGAGCCAGGTAGTCTGTATGATCAGGAAGAAAGAGGACAGGAGGGTGGACGAAAAAATTGCGCCGATCATTTCCTGTCCCTCTCCTGGAGCACTGCTTTCGGAGCCGTATCCCCTGCAGGATCGACTGCTTCCTTCTGGATGACGAAAAGGTATTCCAGCTTTGAAAAGCTGAGGGTTGGATCCAGGAGTATGACGGCCGAACTCGAGTACTCGGGCAGCAGTATCTCCTTTACCCTTCCGATGGCGAGGTCGCTGGGATAGATTGAATCGAGGCCGCTGGTCACCACCATATCGCCAATCTGGATTTCGGCCGCATTGAGTTTGGGTATATAGCGCATAACGAGAACATTGTCGGCGCTGCCCTGCCCGCTCACGAGCCCCTCGGTGCGCGTCCTCGACAGCCTGGCGGATACGAAGAAGCGCTGATCGAAGATCGGGAGTACGACGCTCGTCGCATTCCTGGCTTCGATGATCTTCCCGGCCAAGCCCTGCATCCCGTTCTGGAAGGCCGCGACCGCCATATTCTTGCCTATGCCCGAAGAGATTCCCTTGTCTATTATATAGCTGGAATAGATGTTGCCTGGATCCTTGGCGATAATCTGCGCCGATGCCTTGATGCCCGTCATGTTCTGCGCGAAACCCAACTGATCTTTGAGACG